>JAHCMK010000009.1 GCA_019192445.1 Oceanococcus sp. HetDA_MAG_MS8 | reverse complement strand
CCAGGGCTGCAGCGCCTTGAAACTGGTAGTCAAGCCACACGCGAAGGACCTGGGCGGCTTTTCCGTGCGGCGCACCCTGCCCAACAAAGAATGCCGCATGATCGGGCCGTGGGTCTTTTTTGATCATATGGGGCCGGCGAATTTTCCTGCCGGCGAAGGCATCAACGTGCGGCCCCATCCGCATATCGGCATCTCCACCGTGACCTACCTTTTCGAGGGAGAGATTCTGCACCGCGATTCCCTGGGGAATGAGCAGCCCATTCGCCCTGGAGACCTCAACCTCATGGTCTGCGGCAATGGCATCGTCCACTCCGAGCGCCAGCGTGAAGAGATCAAGGCCAAGCCACACACCTTGCATGCCCTGCAGCTATGGTTGGCGCTACCGCAGGATCGGGAAGACATCGATCCGGCGTTCTACCACTATCCGCAAAGCGAGTTACCGGCCACCACAGTGAATGGTGTGCCATTGCGGGTGATGATGGGGTCGGCCTACGGGCTGAGCTCACCGGTCAAAACTTTCGCCCGTACCTTGTACGTGGAAGCCGCCTTGAACGCAGGTCAGTCACTGGAGCTGCCAAACGCGGCGGAGCGCGGGGTGTACGTTGCGAGCGGCGAGGTCCGTATCGGCGGCCGCACCATTCCCGAGTACAGCATGGCAATCCTGTCCAAAGAGGACGGCGTCAGGGTCGAAGCCGTTGCTGACGCCCGCATTGCCCTGGTCGGCGGCGAGTCTGTCGGTCAGCGTTTCATCGAATGGAATTTTGTATCCAGCAGTAAAGAGCGCATCGAGCAAGCCAAACGCGACTGGGTGGCAGGCCGTTTCGACAAGGTACCGGGCGATGAAGAGGAATTCATTCCCCTGCCGAAATAACCGGGTACTGAGTGATTGACTGAAATTGCCCTAGAGAGGATCACCACCATGAAAACTATTGCACAGGCCCGCACGGTCGCGGGCAGCGAAAATTACCGTCAAGACATCCAGACCAAACACTTCACACTGGTTGCCGATGAACCAGAGTCGGCTGGCGGCCAAAATGCCGGGCCGGCGCCTTACGACTACTTGCTGGCCAGCCTGGGCGCGTGCACGGCGATGACTTTGCAAATGTACGCCGAACGCAAGAATTGGGTGCTGCAAGGCTTGCGCGTGGATTTAGAACTGCTCAAAAGCCCGGACGGGGAGACGCACATTCAGCGGGTATTGCACTGCGACAGCCCGCTGGAGTCGGCGCAATGGGACAAGCTGATCGATATCGCTGGCAAAACGCCGGTGACCAAAACCCTGCTGACCGGCGCCCAGATAAATACCCGGCGCGGGAGCCCGGATTAAGCGCGAATAAGGTTGTCTTTGGCCATGGTCAGCCCTGCAGCAGGCTCTAACTCACCACAATGGGCTTGATCACAAGGCTCCTCAGACGCGCAGCCCCGCCCTTCTGCAAGTAGTGCCGAGTGGCTCACCGCCCATAGCCAGAACGCCTGCCTGAGCTGGCGAGCAGTGATTACACCAAAACTTAGGCATGCGGTTATGAAATTAGCGGGCGAGCAAAGACTCCACGGCCTTCAAACTCTCCGGCTCCGCGGCCATTTCTTTGCGGGCAAAGGCTTCAATGGCTTTTTCGTGGGCGTAAACGTAGCCAAAGAAGTCTTTGTGCTCGTCGGGAGCATGCTCTTTCAGGCGCAGGAACTTCTCCTGGAAAGGCTGGGTGCCGTCGGCCAGCATCTTCATGGCCAGGCCCCAGGGCATGGCCCCCAGAGCCGCGCCTTCGACGCGACCTTTGGCTGCCCAAATGCGGGGCTGGCACACTTTTTGGCCGGTGGCCTGCATATGGCGAAGGTAGCGCTCCAAGGTCGCCTCTTCCAGCGCTTTAAGGGTGAGCCATTTCTGCTTGCGCGCGGGGTCGCGGGCCAGCTTGGCCGCGGTGTCAAATACGGCTATTCCGTAGACCTCGGACTCGTGAATGCGCTGCAGGTCGGATTGATATTCGGGGTAGTTCATGCGGCTGTTTCCGATACGGTGGCGGTGCGGGTGTGGCTTTGGCTGATGTCAGCAATGGCCTGATTTAAGGCCGCGTAGTAGGCGTTCGTATCTTCCATAAAGGGCATATGGCCAACGTTGCGGAACTCCGTCACTTTGGCCGTGGGCACACGCGCCGCAAGTAGCAAGGACTGCTCGGCCGGCACCACAGGATCATGTGTGCCGGCCAGAATATGGCAAGGCACTTGGATGCGGTGAAGCTGATCGGCAATCTCCAAGCGGCCAATCCCATGGAACAAGGCAAACAGGGCCTTGGTGTTTTGATGGGGGATATGCGGCCGCAGGTTCTCAATCATTTTGCGGCTGAGCGGGCTGCGAATGTAGGCCCGGCGCTGGTGCGCCAGCAGGCTTGCGAACAGGCCTTGGAGTAGGCGGCTGCGGCCAGCCAGTGCAATATTGCTGGCAAACAAGGGGCGGGCCACGCGGCCCAGGCCGGCCAGCTTCACCAGCAGCCCTTCCGGCCCGCCCCATTGGCCGCTATGAAAGCCGCCAATGCTAATTACGCCCAGCACATTGGGTGCATGGTGAATGGCAAGGTTCAGACCACTAAACCCGCCGGTGGAATGGCCAATGATGATGGCCTTTATGTTGCCGAGCAGCTTTTGCAAAGCCTCGTTCATCAGCGCGAAGAACCATTCCTCGTTCACCTGCTCCGGCGCAAAGTCAGCGGGAGCCGTGGAGGGGTAATGAGCCGGTAGACTCAAGGAATACCAGGCGCGGTTTTGTTGCAATTCAGGCGGCACGCAGTCCAGCCAAAAATTCACCGAAGCCAACACGCCGTGGATAAACACCAGGCAGGGCTGCTCTTCGGTGTCCAGGTCTTCGTTGACGGCCACATAAGCCAGCTGATGCCCCTGGGCATCCACAAAACCCTCTCTACGCTGCATCACGCTCCTCCCTTTGGCTACTAGTTGATGCCCAAGGCCGACACTGTATTTTTTGATACCATGCGGTGTCAACTTTGCATTGTAGGTGATCGGTGCAGTCCGCCAAGCAAACCAAGCCCTACAGTACCTCCCGCAGCTACCACGGCAAAAGCGCCGAGGCTCGACGCCGTGCTCGCCGCGAAAAACTCATTGCCGCAGGTATCCAGCTCATCGGCACCCAGGGCTTTGCAAGTACCAGCCTGAATGCACTATGCCAGGAGGCCGGCCTGACCAAGCGCTACTTCTACGAATCCTTCGAGAGTATGGAAGCGCTGCTTACCGCGGCCTTCGGCAGCATCTCCGAGGCTTTGCAACAGCATGTCATTCGCCATATCAACGCCCATAGCCAACCCAAGGCCATGATCGAAGCCGGCTTCCGCGGGTTTTTCGAGTACATCCAGGCACACCCTGAGCAGGGCCGGGTATATCTGGTTGAAGCCTTGAGCGTGCATAGCTTGCGCCATCAGCTACTGGGCAGCGGCGGGGGCGAGGTCTCGGCTTTTCTGCTGCAGACCACGCAGCAGTACCTCCCGAAGGATGCCCCTGTCGCCCCTGAGATTTTGGCCATCATTGCGCAGGGCGCCGTGGGCGCAGCGGTCTTCGTGGGGCAAAACTGGATCGCGTCCGATTTTGAGCAACCCATGGAGGAGCTGGTGACTGCCGTGAGCGAGATTTGCTTTGGCATCGCTCAGCGTTTGAATATTCCCTTGGATCGCGGCCGGCATCCTTAAGGCCATCCCAATCCACGAAGAACTCGCTGAGCAACCGCCTTTCACCGCCTATGAGTCAACCCATGTCCGCCTCCCGTACCGAATGCACAGTTACGCAGCCCAACCAACACTGCGTCGTCGGAGCCGGCTTTTCAGGGCTGGCCGCTGCCGAGGCCCTCTTGGCTGCAGGAAAACAGGTGACCTTGCTCGAGGCGCGCGACCGCGTAGGTGGCCGTGCTCGCACCGAAACCCATGGAGATGTCTGGCTGGACTACGGCGGCCAGTGGTTAGGCCCAGGGCATAAGGCCATGTATGCCTATGCCCAGCGCTACGGCAAAACCATTTGGCCCATGTATCTCGCAGGCCGGCACACAACCTGGCTGCAAGGTCGCCGTGCGCATCATCGCCTGCCCTTCCCCACCACGCTGCCATGGCGAGATTTGCTGAACTTGGTCAGCGCCACGCTGCGCTTTGAGTGGATGGCGCTTCAGGTCGACAAGAAGGCCCCCTGGGCCAAGGCGAAAAACTGGGATGCGCTCACGCTTGAGGACTGGATGCGCCAACACCTTCGCCGTCCTCAGGCTTACTCCGTGTTTAAAGTGGCAGCAGAAAGTGTTTTAGCCAAGCACCCTGCAGATGTGAGCCTGCTACAGGCTGTGTTTTATTTCCGCAGCAATCGCAGTTTTTTGTATGCCACCGCCTCACGTGGTGGCGCCCAACAAGACCGAGTGCAAGGTGGCATGCAGCCCCTGGCTGAAGCTCTGTGCGCAGACCTACAAACCAAGGGGCTCAAACTCGAGCTGCAAACAGCTCTGGATCAGATTCGTTGCCAAGCCGACCATCTGGAACTCAGCACTCAGCAAGGCCTTTACCACGCCGCTAAGGTGATCTTGGCCCTGCCCCCAGCCCTCGCCCAAGAGATTACGATTGAACCGGCCATTCCCGCCGCGAAACAGCAGATGCTGCAGGCCTTAACTCCGGGCTGCGCCATGAAGTGCTTTGCCATCTATGAAAGCCCCTTCTGGCGCGAGCAAGGCTTATCCGGCTCGGTAGTGAGCGACGAAGGGCCGGTCCATGTGTGCTTTGATGTCACCCCGCCCGATTCAAGCAAAGGTATTTTGATGGGCTTTATTGAAGGCCGCGACGGGGTGGAATGGACGCACGCCGATCCCCAAGCCCGACGCCAGCGCGTACTGGAGCAATTTTCCGACTAGCTGGGGCCAGAGGCGGCCACTCCCCTGGACTATCACGACCATTCCTGGCTGGAAGATGAATGGACCCGGGGCTGTTATGGAGGCACCGCCGGGCCCGGGGCTTTGAGCCGCTGGGGCCAGAGTTTGCGTGAGCCCCATCAGGGTATTTACTGGGCCGGCACCGAAACGGCGACTGAGTTCAACGGCTATTTCGAAGGCGCTGTACGCGCCGGCAGGCGGGCTGCAGAGCAACTCCTGAGCGATATGGGTTCAGCACCTGCGGCGGCCTGAATGGCTGCGCCCCCGATCAGGAAGGCGCTGGGGAGACCCGCGAGCGAAGCAAAATGGCCCGCTGCCGGAGCACAGCCACCGCAGCCTAGGCGGCGATGCCTGAGTACGGCGAACACCGCCGGCGGATCAGCTTGCGAGCACAGCGATTCATTCAGCCGTTTCCTAGTGCAAAATAGGCTCTGGGAGACATGGCGGGTTGTGGCGCACACAAATGCCTGAACAATTTCGAATCATTGCATCGGTATACCGGGGCTTGGTGGACATCCTGCGCCGCAGTGGCATGGACACCAACCACATTGCCCAATGCTTGGGCCTGCCCCTAGATCGCGTCACGGCACCCCAGGAAATGCTCAGCCTGGAACAGGTGAGCACCTTGTGGCAGTTAGGTTTTGACACTCGGGGAGAAGCCATTGGTTTGGAGGTTGTCCAGCAAATTCGCTTGGTGGACTAGCAGGATGTGGCGGTGCTTCTCACATCGCCCGAAGTTAGGCTAGTCAATCCGCCTCGCACCCAACCCGCCTTCACTTAGGCTTGGTTGCATACCTATGGCGTGCCCTGCGATTTGAATGCTGTGATCCAGCAGAGCCTCGTCAGCTAAAGCGACGCTCCAAAGAGTTAAGTACTTGCTTGGGCCACACGAAGGTTGGCGTCCCGCCCTGGTGCAGTGGCAGAGGCAAACTCCTTAATGATCACGGAAAGCTCATGTCGTCCCGGCATCTCTTCGAGCTCAAGAATATCCCGAAGATACAACAACATAACGTAGGCAGACTCAACAACATATGGCTCAGTGATATGCCCATAACTAGTATACGAAAGGCGAAAACACGCCGTACCTAGCTCAATTGCGGTGGCAGCCCTATCCGGCTGGGCATTAGGTATTTGGTAGCCATACGCAGTCAGTATACGTTCAGCCAACCGACCAAGATGGCGATTACTAATTTCTTGCCCACAGAAATTTCGACTCGTGGAGACTCCGCCGAGAATCAAGAGCCGCGCGACAGGCGCGCCATTGAGAAACGAGGCCGCTTCGAAAGAAATTTTCGCTGCAAGCCACTCAACGGAAAGGCGGCCAACTTCCTTAAGTGCGGGCTCCAGATGTCCTTGTAGACGACTCACATAACGCCGCGCAAGCTCATTCAGCACCGCATACGGTGTTGGGAAGAACATGTAAATGCTGCGGCGACTATAACCCAAGGATTCGGCTAACGCGGGTATAGAAAATCCGTCTAACCCCTGCTCTGCCAGGATCGCGTCAGCCCTTGCCAACATATTCTCAACCCGCACCTTCGAACGCGCCTGGATTGGAACTCGGGGCACTGCAGAGTGGTTTGGATCTGACGTCATATTTGGACTATGGAAAGCTCGTTTTGGTGACGGGGTAGGTCACAAATGATGCCATCACGCGGCCCCTCATTACCAATTGCATACAGGCACTCCAGAGAGTCGAAAGAGCAGTGCGATCGGCTTACGACTATGTCGTCGAGGCTATGCACCAGCCCAGCCACTTAGAAGCAGTACATGACTACGCAGCATAAGACTAGGCGCGAACGACAGAGGTTGCTTCTACCTATCTAACTCAGGATCCGCATTTTTATTTCGCTTAGAGCTCTCAACACGGCGCAAAAGCGCCACAAGCTTTCGTCTCACATCGAGAAGCAAAACGACGCAACAACTGGACCATTGTCATTCTGGTGGGGAGTGTACCGCTGTGAAGCTTTCCACCCCCCGCAGCAAGAGCCTACCCTCGCATATTTTTGGAACATATGTTACTTTCAGTCACGCTGCACTTGTAAGTGCCGCTCTGTGTAAGCCGTTGCGAAGCAGCTAACTCGACACCTTGTTCAGGAGACAATCATGAATAACTTCGCCCGAGTCCTACTGTGCGTTTGTATGGGACTGATATTGACTGCGTGCAACGGCGGGCGACCTGAATCCGGAGGGGTCATTAATGGTCGTACAAACTCACGGCCAGACAACTTTGCCGCCAATGACTTGTTAGGCGGAAAACGAGGCAGCCACCGTTGGGCAGTGGTTTGCGCCAACTCCCCAGACGATACTTTGCTACCTCCCGACCCACGGAGCTTGGTCGTCGAGGGAGTTAATGCGAATCGAGCGGTTTATTTCAACGCGTTTTGGGAAAACTGTCATCAAAACCTGCCGGCCGAAGAACAGGCACCCAAAACTTGTGGAGAATGGCGAAGACGGCGTGACCTTGGCTTAAAGTTTCTACTCGACGAACTACCTGTCGGCCAAATTACCGCAGAAGCCTATAACGACACATGGAAAAAATGGGGGTTTAACGAGAGACCAGACAGGTTTGACGAACTCTATACCTTGCGTTACGGCCTAAACTATGCTCCATTCCACAACCCCTACCCACTTCCCGGAGAGGACCCAAACACAACTAATGGTGGCTCTGGCCAACTTCCACTTGGTTATCGTCAAGGCCGTGATGACCAAGGTCTGTGGACAGGTAATATTCAAACTGCAGCCTGCTTCCAGTGCCACGGTGGCCAGATTGGCGAACCACAGGCCGGTGAGCCAGTAATCATTGGGCTTGATAATATCGGGCTCGGAAATAATAACTACGATATGCCCCAGGTCTCCGCGGACGGCTCGCCTTTCGTTGGTACACCGCTCGGCGAAATCACACCTCCATTTGATCAAAACATCGTATACAACATGGGCATCCGTCAGCGTGGTCAGAACAACGCTGTAGGTGGTTTCGAGTTTATTAATACAGTTCTCGATATAGACTCCCTAGGCTTAAACCCAAACCCGGCAAAAATGGTTACGCCGTATGGCATCCAAGGCGTATTCGACGTATCACATCCGCTCGCCCACACCCAAGATACTCCAGCGTGGTGGAATATCGGCTCCAGGCCACGAAAGTTCTTCGATGCAGGCTTATCCAACGCCAGCACCCGAATTATCATGGCTGCCGGACCCGGAGAGTTAGACCAACTTGTGACTGCTGATGGCGCTTTGTATCGCCAGCGCGTCGAAAAGTGGGATCAACATTTGGACGCCTTTTTCTTAAGCCTAGAGTCACCGAAATACCCAGGTGTTATAGATAGAGGGTTAGCGCAGGCTGGAGCGATTCTTTTCCATTCTAAGAACTTATGGGAGGAGCCTAGCAACGCCAATGCGCCACGCCCAGATGGAGGCAATGGGTCTTGTGCAAGCTGTCATGGCGCGTATTCCCCTCGATACGTCAACGATACAAATTACTTAGAAGACCCCTCGCTCGAAGGCGTAGCAGCACATTTATCGAGCCTAGAGGTTATTGGCACTGACCGCGCACGCGTGGACATGCTGACAACGAGCCTACGCCAGGGCTGGGACACCAGTTATTGGGCATACCCTGACGGCGTGCCAGGATACGTACCACCAGAAGAAAAAGATTATTTAACAGAAACTATCGATGATCTATTCCCAAATCGTCCAACCGGAGTATGTGGATGGGAGAAACGTCAAGGTTATCAAGCACCACCACTTTATGGCATTTGGGCTACCGCGCCATACTTTCATAACGGGTCAGTCCCAACAATTGAGGCGGTCCTCAATAGCGAAAAACGACAAGAAATTTGGCAGCGTCAGCTTCGTGAGGATACGGGCATTGTAGGCTTTGACCAAAGTTTATCCACGGGATACGATTTTGAAGCCGTTGGTTGGAAACATTATGAACTCGGTTGTGACAGTCTCCCTGGCGACCCACTATTCAATTGCAATCCACTTCGTGATGAAGGTCCATCAATGTACCAAATCATGACAAATTTCCTGTACGACATGGTGAGTTATACCGGGATTCTGGCTGCTGTAGATCCAACCCCAAACGCATTGGATCGCCGCCTAGTTTTTGACACGCGCATACTTGGCAACAGTAACAGCGGCCACGAGTTCTCCGACGCACTAACCGACACAGAACGCAAGGCAATTATCGAATACCTGAAAACCTTGTAGCGCAGGCAACACTGGCTCGTCAGAATTTTGGCGTGCAGCGAACAGTGAGTGTATTGGCATGGATTTTTTCCCAGAGTGTAGCTAAAAGTGAACACCTATAGTCCATTGCTTAATGGTCGGCTATTGAGGCCACCCGCCCGCACCGTGATTTCCGGCGGGTGGCTATAGCAAGGCTACCGCCAGGTCAGCCACGTGTTGGCCTGTATTCGACTTTGCTTCGCGTCCTGGATACTCTGTTTGACCAGTTTTCGCGGATGATCTTCGCAGTTGGATAGCCGGATTTGGTGTAAGTAGTCAACCAATCATCCTCAGAGAAGGGGATGAGGCTGGGCGTGATGAGTACCAGAAAAAATCCTGGGGCCAATGTGCCAGCAGATAAACCAGGAGCTCCCTTTGGGGACTGCAAAAAACTGGAATGTCATCAGCCTAGGAGGTTGGGCTAGGGCAAGACCTGCGATGGGCTTGCTCTATAGCGTAGCTGGAGCGAGAGTTTTCTCAAGCCATTTCTGGGGCTCAAGGAGAAGGCACCATGACTAATCCACCACGTTACTCGCCTTCAAAGGTGTGCTCGCCGGAAGACGAATTAAACGCCAGCTTTTTGGCAAAACCATACCTTCCGGCAGGGCTAAAGGTGCAATTACACAAGAAGGCCCATTCGCAATTGCAAAACAGCTGCCGAGGGACTTTACGGCTATTGGGGTGAACAAATGCCTGAACAATTTCGAATCATTGCATCGGTATACCGGGGCTTGGTGGACATCTTGCGCAGCAGTGGCATGGACACCAACCACATTGCCCAAAGCTTGGGCCTGCCCCTGGATCGCGTCACAGCACCCCAGGAAATGCTCAGCCTGGAACAGGTGAGCACCTTATGGCAGTTGGGTTTTGACACTCGGGGAGAAGCCATTGGTTTGGAGGTGGCCCAGCAAATTCGCTTGGTGGACTTTCAAGATGTGGGCGTGTTTCTCACCGCCACGGACAATGTAGCCGACCTACTACGCCAGCTATCCAACTACTGCGCTTTGTTTAGCAATGTAATGGAGCTACGCACCGTTGATGTAGCCGGAGGGCTTGACGTCAGCGTGCACTATCACGCCGATGTACCACTGAAGAACGCGCGTCTAGAGTTTCTCACCTTGGGCGGCCCCGTCCTCGCCTCACAGTATCTGGCCAGCCCGCTGAAACTAGAGTTTGTGGAACTCCCCCGTACGCGGCCCGCCGACCCCGCTCCTTGGGAACAAGCCTTTGGGGTGCCCATTCATTGGAATGCACCAACGCCGCGCTACCGCATCAGCTCGAACCAAGCGCAACGCCAGGTTCTCACCCGTAACGAACAACTCCGCAGGGATTTACAGTTGATGCTCGACGCGCGGCTGCGCAACGCACAAAAGGCCCACCCCTTGGACGATGTTCTGGCCGAAATCACCTTGCAGCTCAGCCATAAAGTACCTGGGGTCGAGTCGGTGGCCTCTGCCCTGTGCACCAGTCCACGCACCTTGCAGCGACGTATCGCCGAAGAGAACACCACCTTCAGTGCCCTGTTGGCCAGCACTAGGGAAAGCCTAGCGAAGCATTATTTGAGCTTGAGCATGCCCACCGCCCTCATCGCAGAACGGCTGCGATATTGTGATCTAGCCACATTCAATAGGGCCTTCAAACGCTGGACGGGGCAAACCCCGACCCAATTCGCTCGTAAGATATAAGGAACCGAAGTGACGAAGGTTCCCCGAGCTGTTGCCCCAGCAGGGAGGTGGGAGTCTCTCAGTCATCAGTCGACTTACCTTACGCCGCCACGAAGAGCCTCAACAACTCCGTGTGCAGCGGGTTTGTACTCGTAATTATCGTCTAGAGCTAATGCTTCACCAAGGGCCCCGGATGAGAGACCTTGCCACCAACTGAAGGGGTCCGCAACACCCCACTGCACCACGGTGTCGCAGGCGGCTGAATCTACACAATCCTTAACAATATCGTGAAATATTCGCCGCTGATTCTCAAAGCATATGGCTCCGTTCAGGAAGGTGACGATTTCTCCTCCAACCGGATAAGTAGCCGAACGCGCACACGGTACGTCGAGTTCGGTGACAGCCCACCGTAAACCCAATTCTTCAACCCAGCTGGCAAACGACCCATAATCTGGAGCAATAACATTGGCAATATGTCCCTGGAAACCAATTCCATGGATCGGGACCCCGCGCGCGACAAAGTCCTCCGCCATTTTCTTTACACCCATACACTTGGCCGATTGCTCGCAAGAGGCTAGTGGCCCAATGGGACCTAGTGGTGCTAAAGGCCGTATCGCATCGGGGTCAATTTGCCCGAAAGCATTTATGAAGTTGCCACCCAAGTTGAAAACCGGCTCATAAAAGTCGTTATAGTATAACTCTGCCTCAGGCCATGCTTCATGAGCAAACCGAAAAGCGAGTTCAACAAAATCATCACCGATTGCCTTTTGCCAGTCAGAGGCTCTAAGGGTACCGTCGCTACGGAATGCCTCGTTAACGACATCCCATTGCTCGAACACGTCGGGATAAAACTCTCGATAGTGGCCCATGACCGTATGAATATGCTCTCGCAGTAACGCGATCCCCTCCTCGCGAGTCGGACTCTCTCCAAGATACGCGGACAAATCCTCCCGCCAGATAACCACAATGCCACGCATTTTTTGTCCATTAGCGCGAGCAAAGTCAGCGAGAGCATCAACTGCTTCAAATGAATATACTCCCCGCTCAGGCTGGACAAAGGGAAAGGTCAGTTCAAGCGCAGGAGAAAAAATTGAGAAGTTCTTTGCGAGTGCTTCTCTGAATTCTTGGCCGTAGTTTGGGTCAGTCAGATCATACCCAAAACCCATCGCCCCCCAATAAAAGCCTGCTTCTTCAGCAGCCTTTCGTAGCTCAAGTGGCTCACCTTCTACAGGTTGCGACAAGATAGAGCGTGCTTCGTCGTCAATACCACTTGGCGCACTCTCACATGCGGCCATTAATAATATTATCAAAGCGTATGTCATTCTTAATATCATGAGAATTTTCCTTGCATAGGGGACAAGACAGTTGCACTAGGAACCTAGAAATTTATTAGGAGTGAAACTATTTCCGCACTAAGTGATTGAAATTTCGCGCTTACTGCTGGACTGTCAGGAATGAGGTTGCACAGGAGTACAGCTTGGATCGCCGGTCTCAGTCCATGTTTTTCGGCTTCGGGTTTTGCGGTCTATACAAATTGGAGAAGGTGGCCCACTAAGGCCTTGGGTTAAAGAATGCGTGGCGCTCTGACGGAGTGAGCTCGTAGAAAAGTGAACTCCTGGGTCTAAACCAAGCCTGGCAGCAGCAACCAACTGCGTTGTTTGTAGCGGCTCCACTTTGGATACCGCGACAAACTGGCTTCTTTGCACAAGATATTTGGCAAAAAGATACCCAGCCACACGTAGCCCAGGATAAGCACGGGCACCCAGTGCCATACCACCAGGGCCAAAGACAGGTAAATCAGCATCTCACCCAGGTAGTTGGGGTGGCGGATGTAGCGATGGACACCATCGCTAATGAGGCCGCGCTGCAGCCTGAGGGTGAAAAATTTCTGCGCGTCGGCAGCAATCATCAAGGCACAGCCCAGCATGCACAGGCTGATGCATAGCGCTAACCAGGCCATCTGCGGCAATGGATAGTCGGCACTGGACTGCCCCGAAATGAGTAACCAACCAAATGCCCAGTAGGGGCCGAGCACCATCACAAAGGCATTCATGCCACCGGCAATGGTCACCTTGCTTTGCCAACCGGGGTCAGGAAAGGCCAGGTCTTTAAGCAACCAGACAAAACCGTAGCTGCCGTGCATAGCCAACAAAACCCAGGCGGGCGTGCTCAAAGCCATGGGCGAGTCCTCGGCGTACCAGAACATCAATGCGCCCAAGAAAGCAGCGGTGGTGACTTTCTGAAAATTGATCACCCAGGCCAGCTTCCAAGGGCGCGGCCCACCGCCACAGTCTTGTACCAGCCAGTAGTTCAGTCGGCGTAGTTTTTGCACCCAGCTTGGAGCGGGAGTCACGGCCGCTGCACTGGCCTCGAGGGTGGTTGTATTCATAGCGGATTAACCCTGTTCTGAGGCATCGCAGGCCGTACCGGCACCATTGTTGTTGCCGTCCTCCTCGGCCGGGTTGACGTCAAAGGGGCAGTTATCGTCGGCGTCGGAAAGGCCATCGGCGTCAGAGTCCGGAATCACATGGGCAAGCTCAAAGCGAAAACGGCCTTCCTCCACCCGTGTCCGTGCTCCGTTGTTAGCGGCAAACTCAGCGGCAAAGTAGCCCTCTAGGAAACGGCTGTTCGCACGCGTGACTACCACCTGGCACTGGCCAGCTGGCCCTGCCGTGCTCAAATGGTCTTGGCCGACTCGTTGCAAACTGAGCTGCAAGTCATTGCTGCCACATGGGTACTCACCTGTGCGTAGAGGCAATTGGTTGATGGCCCAGTGTTCGGCATCGTTGCCCCGATTGAGTGCCTGTAGGTTGCGCGTGTCGGCCGTGGCCACGGTCAGCCGCATATCTCCGTCAAAGGCGTAGAGCGCACCATTCACTCGTCCCTGAATGCCGCCTTTGTCGACAATCGGTAGCAATTCTTGGTCACGCACATCCACCCCGCCAATGGCGCCATCGCGCCCCCCGTTACAGGCACTGAGCATGATTCCAGCCAACAGGCCCGCGATCACAAGGGCCTTGGCTCTGTGGACTTTTTTCATCAATCTCTCCTACGCCCGTGGGGTGTACAAGCTGCGGGCAAATAACCGACTCAAGCGGTACTCGCCCACAATTCCGCCATACATCGATTTGTAGTCCACTACCCCGTAGTGCTGGGTAAATCGGTGAGCAAAAACACGAATGCTGCGAGTCTGCACCTGCCTGCTGCGGCCCAAGTGCTTATGCACCACGGCTTCGATATAAGCCACCTGAGCGCGCGCTGCAGGGTCATCAAAATTGGGCAGTGGCTCGGTCAATGCCAAGGGCACGCTAACCACTGCGCCCAGGCCGGCAGTGGCCTGGAGGAATGCACGGCGACTGCTTGTTAAGGGTTTTTGAGGCATCATCGTCTCCTCAATTCCAAGGGCTACAGGTCATGGTGCCGGGGCGCATCATGGTGTAAGGCCAGCGGCGTGTGAGGTTGCGCTCCTGAATGCGATTGTCTATCTGCAACAGTTCTTTCTGAAACGCCTGTAGATGCGCGTATACGCGCCGGTCGTGCATGAACTGCCCTTCTGGGAATCGACCCAAGGAGCGGTACCACTCCCGAGGCAAATCCACGAAGAACCTGGAAGCGCAGAAGATGGCCAAACCGACATTGATGGGCGGCAAAATATTGAACCAGTCGGCTTCCGTTTTGGTTTCATCATTGCGCGGCACACGGTCGGACCAGTACCCCATAGGACCTAGCTTGATACAACCCAACGTCGCTTCCAAAGCATGGTTGACGCTCATCCAATAAATGATGCGCGTCACAATATCTACCAAGGAATCAAAACTGGGCGTCGCCTCCGGAAAGCCGTTCACAAGCCCGTTGAGGGCTACATCCGAGCAGAAATTCTGTAGCTCAAGGTCCTCGCGCACATCGGCATCGGAGCGGTAATACAAACTAAGGTAGTTCCGCACCCAGCGCTGGATAACCGGAATGAGGCCGTTATCGTCCAGCTGCGGGAAGTCTTCGATAGCCGCAAAGGCATTGGGCTGGCTGCGGTCAATCGGGGTGCTGTGTTCTACAAAATGGTAGAAGCCGGCCCGTTGTACCGTGGCATCCAAAAAGGTTTTACCGGTCCAGCCACTGACTTTGTCCGCCATCCCTGTCAGCAAGCCTTGGTCGGTCTGCCCATAGGAATGGTTGTCGTTGATCATCTGGGTTCCGGTATCCCAGAAGATGCCGGAATGGTTATTGGATATCAGCGATAAGAAGTGCGGCTCTAGCAATGCCCTCAGGGGATGCTGGCGCGGGATGCTGCGATAAAAGCCAACCGCAATTGGCGCCACATACACATGCATGGACAAGTGATCAATCACGCCGCTCATGGCATACATGCTCATGAACAGGGTCTTGGCCATTTGCCAGGACCAGTAATCGTCGGTGGGGGTGAGAATGTCCGACAGAGGCCGATCAGCCGGCTGTTGGTTGTTCAGCTTCCAGGCTTGGCGCTCGGCCTCATTGGCCGGCGTGTGCTGGGTGGATTGGATGGCGATCAACTTGAGCGGCCCGCCGCCGCGCGGTACGGCGAACATGGCGATGGGCGTGTAGAAGCGTCCGCCTGCCGAGTTAGTGGCTGGGGGGCGCAGGTTCATCTCCTGGTATTCCTTGTAGTCCACCACGAAGACCCGACCCTGGGCCATGGCTTGGTCCAGATCATCATCCCAAAACTCCGCCGTGCGCCGGAACATCTCCGAGGTCACTTTGAAATTGGGTAGGTGAGCTTTGTATGGAGCAATCCGCGGAAAAGGCGAGGCATGGGCAAGCTGTACCCAGCCAATGACATCATCATTGCGAAAATCGGCATCAAATGGCTGCCGCGGATAGCGATCTGGCAGTGGCGGATAGAAATCAAAGGTGTCGATGTCTTGGGCGCGTGTGGCCGGCGCCAAACTCAAGATGGGGTCGAGGGTATTAATCCGAAAGTAATTCGGCCCGCCACCATCGGTCAGATTCTCGGTAACTACCGAAAGCAAGCGCGTAATGTTGTTGGTGATCTGGGTGTTGGTCAGCCACAGATGCCAGTTGCGGTCAAAGTAGTAGAACAGCGGCTCGTAAATATCGATGCCATCTTCACCGGGGTCAGAGTCGTCCCCCGTACCAAACTGGTCTTCCTGGGCAAAGCTGCTGCGGTTGTCATCACTGCCGCGCAGAGCCCAACTGGAATTGCGCTGCACCTGATAAGACCCACGATTGCCATGCACCACTGCTCCGGGAATGAGGTCGTAGTTGTACCAGTTGTCTTCCAGCGCCTCGGTCAACTCCTGATATCGACGCTGCTGTTCCTCATAGCTGGCCCGAAAATACAGCTTGGGAAAGGGGTATAAGGCCTGCACCTCAAAGCCATAGCCGGTGCCCACCAGATTGGGGCTGATCTCGTCGTAAATGCGACCTGGCCCCAATGGCAAAGGCAGGATCGCATCCTTGGTGGTCTCGCTCACTAAATTGTCTCCTCACCGCACCCCGACCCTGCTGCTTGAAGCCAACCTTCAAGCGCCATGAATGGTCTAGCGATGTCTAGATTCTGTAGAGGCCACCCCTACGGCACAAGAGCAAACAATGACAACCGTCTAGGCATTTCACGCCAGTCGCGCGTTAGCCTCGTCCTACACGCCGTCATGCGATACAAACAATGCGGCGGTTTATTGACCTAGGTCAGTTCTGTGGCAGCGACTACTCGCTAGGCTCACTAGATGACAAAGTCAGACTGGGCATTTGAGGTAGTGAACCTGCACAAAGCCTACGGTCAGGGCGCGGCACAGGTACACGCGCTGCGTGGGGTCGACCTTTGCCTGCCAGCGGGCGAGTTTGTCGTGTTGCTGGGGCCCTCGGGCTGCGGTAAATCCACGCTGCTGAACATTTTGGGAGGGCTGGATACACCTAGCTCCGGTCAAGTCCGTTTTTCCGGCACCGAGTTAACCGCGAGTAGCGACGCTGAGCTCACACGTTTTCGTCGTGATCATGTGGGCTTTGTGTTCCAATTTTACAACCTTATCCCCAGCCTGACCGCCCTGGAAAATGTGGAGTTGGTGACCGAGATCGCCAAGAATCCGATGCCCGCCGCACAGGCACTGCGAATGGTGGGCTTAGGCGAACGGATGGATCATTTCCCAGCGCAGCTCTCGGGCGGCGAACAGCAGCGGGTAGCCATTGCGCGAGCCATTGCTAAGCAGCCCACCGTTTTACTCTGCGATGAGCCCACGGGCGCCCTGGACAGCAAGACCGGTTGTTTGGTCTTACAAGCCCTGGCTGACGCCAACCGGCATCTCAACACAACAACGCTAGTAATCACCCATAACGCCAGCATTGCCGACATGGCAGACCGGGTACTGATTATGGCGGATGGCCGTATCAAGGAGAACCGCCCCATCTCCAACCCGGTACCCGCAAATGCCATTCATTGGTAACTCATGACCGGGACATTTCCGTCTTGGGTGTCGACGCTGGACCGCAAACTCCTGCGGGACCTCTGGCGCGTGCGCGGGCAAGCATTGGCCATTGCGGTGGTGATGGCCTGCGGTGTAAGTGTTTTTGTGACCAGCCAAGGCATGCTGCAAGCGCTACAAGGCACACGCGCTAACTACTACGCCAGCTACCAACTCGCTGACATCATTGCTCCCGTGACCCGTGCTCCCATTGGAATGGCTTGCAGTTTGGAAAGCATTCCCGGGGTGCGGCGAGTAACAACACGGATCGTCAGCCCGGCGCTGACCAGCGTGCCTGGCACCGATCGGCCCATCACTAGCGTGGCGCTGTCCCTGCCGGCTCAGGACGCGGGCGGCATCAACCGCCTTGTGTTACGTCAAGGCCATTGGCCCCGTCAGGCTCAGCCGCGTGAAGTTTTGCTGCTGGAGGGCTTCGCCAAAGCCCACGGGCTCCGGGTCGGCGATGAGGTGCACGCGTTAATACACGGTGTGCAGCACCCATTGATCATCGTGGGGTTGGCGATTTCACCCGAGTTCGTCTACGCCATTGCACCCGGCGAGCTGGTGCCAACTCCCGCAGGGTTTGGTGTGATCTGGATGCATAGGCAGGCCTTGGCCGGTGCCACCGACATGGTTGGTGGCTTCAATCAGGCCTTAATCCTAAAAAGCACCACGCAATCCGAAGAAGCGATCCTGCGCGCGATTGATCATGTTCTGAAGCCCTATGGGAGCACTGGGGCATTCCCGCAGCGAGAGCAAGTCTCCGACAAAATGTTGGATAGCGAGATCCAGCAGCTCGCGGTCATGGCCAGAGTTCTCCCCCCTATATTCCTCATTGTTGCCGCCTTTTTGCTGAACTTGGTGCTCTCGCGCCTGATCCAAACGGAACGCGAACAAATTGGGCTAATGAAGGCCTTTGGCTATACCCATATTCAGGTGGCCAGCCACTACCTTAAGTTCGTCGCCAGTATTGCCAGCATCGGCATTGGTCTGGGCCTGGGGTTAGGAACGTGGATGGGGCGTGGGCTCAGCCTGTTGTACATGGAGTATTTTCAGTTTCCCTATTTGATTTTTTCCATGCCTCCGGCGTTACTGCTGTTTACTGGGCTCGCCAGCATGGCGGTTGCATTGGCCGGAGCCGCGGTCGCTGTGCGTGGTGCCGCAGCGCTCAACCCCGCAGTGGCAATGACGCCACCGCAACCTACCGACTACAGCACTTTGTCCAGATTGGGCGCCGGCATTTTGCGTCATCTAGACCAACCCAGCCGGATGATTGTGCGACACCTGCTACGCCACCCCAAGCGGGCAATGATGACCTGTACAGGCATCGCTGCCTCGATGGCCCTGCTCGTTGGCGCCAGTTTTTCATGGGACGGAATTCGACACATGATCGACTGGAGTTTCCAGTTTGCAAATCGGCAGGATGTGACGGCTTATCTGCATCAACCACGGCCGTTGCATGAGCGATTTGCACTGCTTCGTGAACCGGGGGTGCGCTCGACCGAACCCTTCTTAGCGATCACCGCCACCCTCCATAACGGCCCGATCCGGCGCCGCGAAAGCATTCTTGGTTTGGTGCAGCAGCCAACCCTCGCGCGACTGATCAACACCATGCAGGGCTCTGTTGTCATTCCCCGGCACGGCTTGGTGCTCACTTCCAAGCTGGCGCAGTTACTCCAGGTTGAACAAGGTGACTCTATTCGCGTGCAGCTCCGTGAGTTCCATCAGCCCGCATTTTCTGTTCCGGTGGTCGGCATCGTGACCACCTACCTGGGCACGGGAGCCTATATGCATATCGACAGCCTCAGCCGATACCTGCATCAGACTCCCAGCATGAACGGTGTGCATATGCTGGTAGATACAGGCTATGACACCGAGCTGGCTGCCGAACTCAAACAAATGCCCTTGATTGCCGGCATTAGCATGCACCGGGAAGCAGAGCGAAATTTGTACGCCAATCTCAATAAAAGCCTGGGCAGTTACATTTTCTTCAACAGTCTATTTGCAGGCCTCATCGCCGTAGGCGTGGTGTACAACAACGCCCGCATATCGCTTTCTGAGCGAGGTCGTGAGCTGGCCAGCCTGCGCGTACTCGGCCTCTCACGAGCCGACGTTTCCTACATCCTGCTCGGGGAGCTGGCCCTGCTCACCATCATTGCACTCCCTTTGGGAGCAGGCCTGGGCTGGCTGCAAGCATGGGGAATGACAATCGCACTCAATACTGAAATGTTCCGTATGCCTCTTACCGTTTCGGCCAGCACGATGGGCTTTTCTTTGCTCGTGATTGTGCTCGCCACATCTCTCTCAGCATTGATCGTACGCCGGCGAATCGATCAATTGGACCTGATTGCGGTGCTCAAAACCCGCGAATAACCCGGAGCAATGACCATGGCGCACAGCAGCAAGCCCACCCGCATTCGGAATACGGTGATGATTGGTCTGGCTCTACTTCTCATCGCCTTGTTGGCATACTCGTTTCGCCCACAGCCCGTGGTGGTGGAGTTGGCGACGGTTCAGCGCGCTCCACTAGGTATCGCCATCCGCGACAATGGCATCACGCGTGTGCGCAACGTGTATCGCGTGTCTGCACCCGTCGCCGGAACACTGCTCAGAATTCAGGCCAGCGTCGGGGACACAGTGGTTCAGGGCGAAACCATTGTCGCGCGCATCCTCCCCGCTACGCCGGGCCTTCTCGACACCCGCCTTCAAAGCCAAGCCGCAGCTCAAGTTCGCAGTGCCCAGGCACAATTGGAATTGGCTCACGCAGAACTCCGTAGCGCTCAGGCGCATGCAGCTCACGCCCAGGTCGACGCAGATCGCGCACGCAAGCTCGCCGCGAAAGGTTCACTGGCCAAGGCCGAGCTGGAAACCGCAGAGTTGTCGGCGCGTACGGCTACCGCCACTTTGGAGACTGCGAGGGCCAGTGTAGGCGTTCATCAAGCCAACCTAGAACGCGCCCAGGCCCTGCTGCATTCCCCCGAGATCAAACCTGGGGCAGATTCACAGTTAACGCTGGCATTAGTGGCCCCCATTAGCGGTCGCATCTTGAATGTTCTGGAAGAAAGTGAAACCACGGTCACCATGGGCGCGCCACTCATTGAGATCGGCGACCCGCAGGATTTGGAGGTGGTGGTCGATCTGCTCTCGACGGATGCGGTCAAGGTGCAGCCCGGAGCCCAGGTTCGAATCAGCGACTGGGGTGCACCGGGAGAGTTACGGGGCACTGTACGGCGAATCGAACCACGAGGGCGAACCAAGGTATCCGCCTTGGGCATCGAAGAGCAGCGCGTGGATGTCATAGTGGACTTAAGCTCGCCACGTGAACAACGCAGGGGCCTGGGCCATGGCTTTCATGTCTTCGCCGCGATCACCATCTGGCAGCATCCCGATGTGCTCAGCGTGCCGGTGAGCGCTTTGGTCGGACAACCTGGGCGCTGGGCGGTATACCTTGCGGACGCGGGTCGAGTGCGCTTGTCCCCGGTCAGTATTGGGCACAGCAATGAAGTACGCGCTCAAGTTCTGCAGGGCTTAAACGCTGGTGACAAGGTGGTGAGCTACCCGAGCCAGAACCTCAGAGACGGCGCAAGAATAAGACCGCGCCCCTCACTAGACGCAGTTCTGCCCTAGGCGACCACTTCTACCACCGTAGCCTTCGCCTGTGGCCAATCGATGATGGACCGTCTCCGCAATGGCCATCGGCATGCTGGTGCATCACTCCTAGCCAGGACTCAAACGGCACCTAAGAAGGGCCGGCAGCTATCGGGTAAGGCGCAGGTGACTTGATCATCATCCGGCACCGACAACACTGCCGAATTGAGCGTATGCCAATACAACACCGGTGGCCCAGCGGCCCGACGCGATGCTGAAAGTACCGCAGCGGCGGTTTTGGCCGTATAGGTGGGGTCCAGCTCCGGAGCGCCGGCCTGGGCAAAGGCGGCACTGGCTTGCTGAGCGGCTTCGGTAGGATGACCGTAACCGCCACCAATCCACTGATGTTCCATCACGAGCTGCGGGAGTCCAGCAGGCCAGTTAACACCCTGCCCCTTCAGCCAACGCAAGGTGCGACGCATGAGCGCGGTCACGGTGGATTCGTCACAGGCGGCAAAGGGGCCGAGCTTGGCATCGGCCACCCGCACACCCACCACGGGGATGGGATTCTCAGTAAGAGCCATTCCCAGGCAGAGCCCGGCAAAGGTGGATTGCGAACCCACCGGGCAATACACGGCAGCCGGGCGGGGGCAGTCGCCAGCGGCGATCTGATCTTGCAGCTCTAGCGCGGCATTGACGAAGGCCAGCACACCCAGGTGGTTGGAACCACCGGCGAAGAGCCTTTCTACGCCGGGCACGCGATAACGCGGATGCAGATAAAAGGTGGCCAGGGTACGGGCCACCGAACCGGTATGGCGCAGGGTGGCGCCGCTGCCGGCCAGCAGGCGCAAGCCCTCCTGCACGGCAGGGGTAATCGGTTGATCGAAAAGCAGCACCTCGCAGTCCAGACCCATCTTGGCGCAGAACAAGGCAGTGGCCAGACCGTGATGGGTACCCAGGCCGCCAAAGGTGACGATGCGCCGCGTGCCGCGTGCTTGGGCCGCCGCCAGAATCAAATCCAGCTTGCGCACCTTGTTGCCACCGTAGAGCGGGTTGCTCAGATCATCCCGCTTGATCAGCAAGGCTTGGCCATCCACTTCCCAGTTCTGCACTGGCGTGGGTAACTGGGCCAGCCCCAGGCTGGGCAGCACGGCCTCAATACCCGGCAGCCGTTGGTAAATCGGCAGACTCACGCGGGCAGGCCGAAGAGTTGCCGCAGGTGGTCGTTGAGCATGCGCCCTTGGGGGTCCAGCTCGGCGCGCAGGCGGGCAAAGTCTTGCCAGCGTGGATACAGCTCTGCGCAGTCCCGGCTGCTGAGGTTGTGCATCTTGCCCCAGTGCGGACGACCGCCGTACTTGCGAAAGATGGGCTCGACGGTGCGCTGTACCGGCAGCGGATCTTCGTCATGCACCCGATGCACGGCAATGGAGCCACGCGGCTCACCCTGGAAGGGGCTGAGCCAAGCGTCGTCGGGCGCGGTCACCCGCACCTCTATGGGGAAAAACACCTCCGGGTGCTCGGCTTCCAAAGTGCTGCGCACTTCCGCCAGCGCCTCGGGAATGCGCTGCTGCGGGATGTGGTATTCCATCTCGTTGAAGCGCACGGCCCGATCCGAGGGGTAAATGCGGTACCAGAGGTCCACATTGTCTTCGGCTTCAAAGGTGAGGGCGGCAATCATTGAGAACAGCTTTTCGCGGGCCAGCGGCGACCAACTCAGCAGATCACGCAGCAGGCGCAAGTCCTCCAAAGCGGAGTTATCCTGATCCTCACCCCGCGGGCTGGGTGAGTCGGTACTGATGTCGGTGGTGATGGCCAGACCGTGCCCCGAGAAGGGGATGTAGAACATCTCAAAGCCGCGATGCTGTTGAATGCGGCTGGGGAATTCGGCCAGCAGCTCTTCAATGGGCATTAAGAACGCCCGCCGACGCAGCGAATACGGCTCCACATTGCGCAGACGATATTGGGTCACGACGCCCAAAGTACCCAGCGAGACCTGGGCGGCCGCGAAGAGGTCTGCGTTTTGCTCGCGGCTGAGCTCCAGCACCTCCCCGGTGGGAGTCACCAATTGCAGAGCGTCGATGTAAGCATGCAAGGCGCCCAGTTCGCGTCCGGTGCCATGGGTACCGGTGGCCATGGCACCGGCCAGCGATTGCTCGTCTACATCGGGCATGTTGGGCAGAGCTTGGCCAATGGGCTGCAAGAGTTCGCCCATCTGGCCCAATTTGGTACCCGCACCCAGCGTGGCCGTCATGGCCTGGGGGTCGTGATCTACAAGACCACTGAAGTGACGCAGGGAAACAATGGTGCCGTCCGTAGGCACCAGCCCGGAAAAGGAATGCCCAGCACCGACGGGGCGAACCGTGCCCGTGCTGGTTTTGAGCAGCGTGGCCAGTTCGCTGCTGTCGGCTGGAGCCACGCGGTCTTGCGGTGTGCAGCGCAAATAACCCGACCAGTTCTGCCAGGGAATGGCTCGCGTTTGGGCCCCAGCTGGCAGGCTGATGGCCGGCAACCCCAGAGCGGCTGCCAAGCCGGCTCCACCTTTGAGTAAATCACGCCGCTGCATCTCAGCTCCCCTCGGCCATGAAGCGAATCAAGGCCAGAAAGTCCTCGGCATCACAATCCATGCAGCTACCCAGCGGCGGCATGCCGCCATAACCATTGATGGTGTTGCTCAGCAGGGTCTCTTCCCCCTTGGCCAGGCGCATCTCCCAAACCTTGGTGTAGCCGGTCAGCGGTGCCCCACTGCCGGAACGCCCGTGACAGGCCTTGCAGCTCTGGTTGTACAAAGCCGCCAAGTCCGGATCAGCCGGCTGCGCTGTCTCAGCCTTGGCCACGATGGCCGGGTCAACGCCCTGCCCGCAAGCAGCCAAGAGGGCCAAACAAAGAATTGAGCCTGCGCTCATGAGGTGATACGGGATGCGGTGCATGTTGTCTCTCTTCGCGAGTGTCTTCGCTGTGTGTTTATCCCGACTCCGGCCAGACGGTTTTCAGCGCATACAACGGAATCGTTTGATCTCGGGTAATCAGTGTGAGCCCCTGCAATTGACATTGCGCAATCAGCATGCGGTCAAAAGGGTCTCGATGAATATCTGGCAGCTCACCGGCACGCTCGCCATGAGCAAACTGAATTGGCAGCTCCACAAAGCCTTCATCCACAATGACGGATGCCAGTCCTGATGGCGCTTGCAACTTGCCCAAGGCGCGTTTGATGGAAATCTCCCAGGCCGTGACCGCGCTCACAGCAATGTCATTGTCTGGCGATGCAATAAGATTCTTGACGGGCGCGGGCAACTGAGGGGCATCTGCCAGCCACCACAGAAACACATGGGTATCTAGCAGATAAGCCACAACTAATCGTTGCTGGATTGGCACTGGCCCTCGAAGACATCCAGCACCTCCGGAGGTGTGGCGTCAAAGTCCGTCGCCAGTGTGATCTGGCCTTTGAAGCGGCCGGGTCGCCGGGGCTGCGCGCTACCTTCATGCGGAACCAGATCCAGGTAGGGCTTTCCAGCCTTGGCAATGACGACCTTCTCCCCACTCCAGGCCAGCTCTCCCAGTTTGGATAGCTGAGATTTGGCCTCGTGCATGTTGACTTGTTTCATGGGCAGCCCTCGGTTAGCCATACTTAGCTAAGTATACATTGGCTAGAACGGAGAGCCAACCATTGAAGATGCTTCAAGAGTGGCGCGCACCGCCGGCGGGCCAGATTGCGAGCGCAGCGATTTATTCAGCGTCTCCTCAACCCATTTTCATCATCGTCAGCGGCTGTGCCAATATCCACAGCCCGGCAACGGTGAGACCCACCATCAATACCAGCATGGGCACCTGGCTCAGGATAGCTGCACGGCGGCTGACAAACACCCTCAAGGCTACCCTGTGAGCCAACCACACACTCATTACATGGCCGAGCAAAATCACCCCCACCTGGGTATGCCAGACCAGCCCCATATCCGGGAGGATGGGCGCGCGAAAGCGCATGGCGGTACCAAAGAGATCCCAACGCCAACCAAAGGGGTCGGAGATCAGGCTGATGATCTTGAGGCCATGGTTCAGCACCAGCGTGGCGTAATGGGTGAAGTGGTAGGCCACCACAATGGGCAGCAAGGTGAAGGCAAAGTCCAGGCAGAGTTGGCGCAAGGGTCTTGCGGACCCGGTGAGCCCTTTGGCCAGAGCAATGGCCAGCACATACCCTCCCAGGTACACCAAGGGCGAAGCCAATAACCAAAGTGTCTGCCAGGCCAACCACCAAGGTCGCATGGGCCCCAGCGCCTTCACCGGCGGGACGCCCAGCCATTGCGTGAGCCAGCCCGTGGGATCTGACCAGAACAGACTCACCCACCACTGCGTGGCGCTGAGCCCATCAAAAGCGGTGGTGGAGAGCATGGCCAGTACGAAGACCAAAGTGCTGAATTGTGCGGGGCGCTGATGCAGTACCCCGCTGGTAGGCCAGCGCAGGATCAGACTGGAAGCGCTGCGCGGACCAGAGGCCTGAGCAAGTCTCGCTCGCCCGAAAATGCCCAGCACACCCACCAACCTAAAGAACACCGCAAAGAACTCGCAATGGGCGAACCAACTGCGCGCCCCAATCAGCCCCACGCCAACCACATTGAGCAGGCTGTAGGCCGCCAGCCAGGTGGCCAGTTCACGCGGTCGGCCATGCCCGAAAACTTCGAACCAGATAAAGCCCAGGTACAGAACGAGGGCCGGCCAGTCGCCCAGCGCTGCCGGGTAGGCGTAACGACCACGGGTGTAGCCCGTCCAGAATCGGCCCAGAAGCCGGGCCATCCCCCGCCAGGGGTTCAGGGCTGCATAGAGGTTGCCAAAAAGGGCACAAAGATAGGTCAGCAGCAGGGTGAAGATGATCCAGAAAAAGGTCATGCTGAAGTTGCGCACCGGGTCCCGATTGCCCCAGTAGCCGGTGGCCAAGCAGAGCAGAAGTACGGCCAGGGCCAAGAGCTGCGTCCAGGGCCGCAGGGCCGGGTACAAGCTGGCGAAACGGGTATGCGAAATATCCCAACCCGTGCGCGGTGCTTGGGACGACCCACTGAGCACGGCAGCGGCCACCACAAACGAAAGCACCAAGGCGGCCGCCGCCGACCAGTTGTACAGCCACAGCGGCACCGGCAGGTTGTACAAAGCCCCGAAGCCGTGGGCGGACGCGGCCCATGGCCAGCTGCCCAGCAGCCCTCCCGTCAGGAGCAATACGCAGTCACGCCGGCAAGCTCGGCGATCGTCCAGTCTCATTGCGACCGTATTCAGATCACAGCGTTAGGGCAGCAGTCGCCCGGCGTTTTGGCGAGCTGCCCCAAGGGACAGCCCGCCTCGGCTCAGCCTCACCGCAGAACCACGTCGGGCACGGTTTCCGGTACCGGCTTGGTGCGCGCATCCGCCGCCGCGTCCAAAGTGCGTTCCCACATCTGCAAGTAGGTCTCGGCGGAGTTATAGAAGGAATCCAGGGCCTCTTGGCCGCCCTCGATGCGCGTTTCTTCGATCAGGTCCGGAATGAGACCGTAGTGGTACATACCGGCTTCGTTCACATCCCAAATCTTGCCGTCGGGGATGGCGAGCAACTCCACGGTGATGGGCGCAATACCATCGAACTGTGGACCCCAGCCCTCACCCTGGAACATCTGGAAGGGGTAGTTCACCGGCGCCGTCTCGGCAATACGGCCCTGGCCACGCGGCCCCGGCAGGGTGCGCAAACCGTTGGCATCGGCCCCATAACCGGCGGAGAAGGGTCGGTCAGTGCCGGACTGCTCCCACTGCGGTGCCAGCTTGGCCAGGAAATCCACATGACCCTTGCCGTTTTGGTTGATGGGATAAATGATGCCGCCCTGCGCGATGAGCTGTCGGGCTTGAGCATTGGTCAGCCCGCCTTGAGCGCTGTGTCCTGACACCATCGGATAGCTGGGCTCGGTGGTGGCGGCGTAGTCCAGCATGATTTGCTTACTGCGCAATTCCGCGTGATCGATATCGATGACAAAGCCTTTTTTCATCATCTTGTCGATGGCGTAGATGCCAAGCTCGGTCACGTCACGGCTGTTGCATTGGCGACCACTACGCAGGGTCGGCGTGAGACCATCGGCAATGCCCAACAGCAAATCCGTTAAGGGGTCATTACCCAGCGTGAGCGGGTCCGCGAAACTGGTCATGCCGGCATCAAAGAAGTAGCTGTCGCCATTGCCGCCGTCCGGGCAGTTATAGGTTTCAAAGAAGCGGCCTGTACCCGTGAGGTTGAAGAACTCCAGCACGTTGGAGGTGCCGAACAACCCGGCGCCGCCCAGAGCACTGTCGATGTCGTGATAGGGGAAGACCTGGCGCACACCCAAATCCCAGATGCGATCAATTTCGGCATCAATTTGAGCACGATCACATTGGGGAATTTCGCTGCCATCGGGCAGGAAGGTCACGTTACAGCCAAAGAGGTTGGAGAACTCCAGGCCCGGCACCACTGCCAGCTTGCCCTCGGCAATCACCTGCCGGGCCTCATCGGGGCTGCCAACAATGCGGTAAAAGCCTTTTCCGGGGCCGCCGTACTGGGCGTCGATGTAGTCCTGAATCTCGTAGAGGTACTCCACCTGCTGCACACCCACCGGCATATCCCGGCACTCCACCTCGGCCGGGTTCTGCCCACGTGTGGGTCCTAATGCCTGGGCCACCTGGCAGAGCGCTTCGATATTGGTTCCATGAATGGTCATCAACCGCAGCCCGGCCATCCAGGTCCGCTCCACCCAGCGCCAGTACATCTGCTGGTGGAGCATAGAGTCATGGAAGGGCCAGTCCACAAAAGTGGGCCAACCCTGGGTGTCATGTGTACGCCCCGGTTCCATATCCAGAATCAGCGCTTCGGGGTCGGTGATGCCATTGGGGCCATGCAGATCCTGGCAGTCTTTGAGGGCCTCGGTGACGCCAAAGCGGTTGACCGCTTGGCCATACATCACCCCACCGGCGGAGGGACCAACATTGCCGCTGCCGTCGGACATTTCACTGCCCATGGCCATATGGGTATGAACCTCGGCAAAGCCGAGTAGGGGTTTGTTGATGTCGCCTTTGAAGGTGGTACCGATTACACCCAGCGGCATCTCGGGATATTCGGCACAGCCCGTTGCGGGCTCAAATTGCAAAGCCGCCGGGGTTGAGCCAACGACGAGCACACCATCGGTGTCTACCGCGAGATTACCGCCTAGCGCCGCCGCGTTGAGCACGGCGCCGTCTTCGGAGAAGGTCCAATCCGACCCATCTTCAGGAGCGGACTGGGGCACGGTGGATACAGCGGAGCCACTGGCCGTGAGCAGAGCCTCATCGGTGGTGTAGAACAAGTAGCGCGCCAAATTGGCGGCCCGCATGTAAAAGCGCTCGGCATCATCTGCCGATTGACCATTGGCAAAGAAGGCATCACCCGCCCGGGTGACGTAATTACCGTCGGCCTTCATCACCCAACATTGGTTGAACAGGTCGTACTTGCCCAAAGCTTGGCCCGCGACAGGAGGAGGTGCGTTGCCGCTGCCCGCCCCGCCTCCAGGAGCGGCCGCGGGGCGGCCTCCGCCACAGCCGGCCAGCAAGGTGGCGCTCATGACAGTGGCCAGACCCAGCCGCCGCAAAAGCCCATGCCGAGTAAGGCATTCAGCCGCCGGCAACTGCATTTCGTCACGAGTTGATGCAGGTGTTGCAGATGCAGGTAGATGGCCAGCACGAGGCTGGAAGGTGGTCAGTACGATGGTCACTGTGTCTCCTCAAAACCACTGGCGGAACAGCATTTCCGCGCAGGGAAAGTCCCTTTTCAGTGGTGAAAAATACCACGGGCTCAAAAAAGAGCCCATCGCAATTTCTTGCTAAGCCATGCCGGGGCTCATCGCTGGAAGACATGTGCCATGCATGGCGGTACCAATCGAATAGATCAGTTGAATGAGTACGGATTGGAGTTGACTCCACCAGCATTCGCGCGGCCGGGCGTATGCTGAGCGCGGGCCTGATGAACCTTGGGGAGAAATATGTTCGAAGCCGTTTTGGCAGTCCTTGCGGGATTGGCTGTGCTGGTGTGGAGCGCCGATCGCTTTATCGACGGAGCCTCTGGCGTTGCCCGCCATTTGGGCATGCCACCGCTGCTGATTGGCATGGTGGTGATTGGCTTTGGCACCTCTGCTCCGGAAATGGTGGTGTCCGCCCTGGCGGCCCTGCAGGGTAACCCCGGCCTTGCCCTCGGCAACGCCTATGGCTCCAACATCACCAATATCGCTTTGATTCTGGGCCTGACGGCTCTGATTAGCCCCATGGCCGTGCGTTCCAGCATCCTGCGTAAGGAACTGCCCTTGTTGCTGGGTGTGACCTTGCTGGCGGGCTGGCAGCTCGTGGATGGCCGCATCAGTCGCCTGGACGCCGTAGTCTTACTGTTGGTCTTCGCGGGTTTGATGGGCTGGAGCATCTGGACCGGCATGCGTGGCCAGGACGACGTCCTGGCCGATGAAGCCCAGGCCGAGCTCAACGCCAGTCCACAGACGCCCCTGCCCCGAAATCTGTTCTGGCTGGTCATGGGGCTGCTTCTGCTCGTGGGCAGTTCGCGCCTGCTGGTCTGGGGTGCCGTCTCGGTGGCGCAAGGGTTTGGGGTGAGCGATTTGCTCATCGGCCTGACCATCGTGGCCATTGGCACTTCCCTGCCGGAGTTGGCCTCCTCCGTAATCGCGGCGCGCAAGGGCGAGCACGATATGGCTCTGGGGAATGTCCTGGGCTCCAACCTATTCAACACCCTGGCCGTGGTCGGCATCGCTGGCGGCATTTCCCCGATGGGCATCGGCCCTGAGGTCTTACAGCGTGATTTTCTGGTGATGCTGGGCTTGACCATCGCTGTCCTCATCATGGGCCTAGGCTGGAGCCGGCCCGGCCGCATCAACCGCGTTGAAGGCAGTGCCTTAATGCTGGCCTATGCGATCTACATGCTCGGATTGATTCTGACCGCCGGCAATTGATTGTCGAAAACTATAGATTCGATGTTTATTTAATTCTTTATCTATCACTAGCCCTGCTGCATGCTGAAGGCATAGGGGATCAACGCATTGCTCCCAAACCGAATACCTCCCACACTCACACCACGCACTCGCGTCGGAGGATGAACATGGACAAATCGAACGCAACCGGCCAATGCCCGGTGATGCATGGCAGCAAAACCACTCAGGCCCAGGCCGGCAAGGGCTGGTGGCCGCAATCCTTGAATCTAGACATCCTGCACCAGCAGGATCGCAAGACCAATCCCATGGACCCCGACTTCAACTACCGCGAGGCAGTGAAGTCTTTGGATGTGGACGCCCTGAAGGCCGACTTGCGGGCACTGATGACCGATAGTCAGGACTGGTGGCCGGCGGACTGGGGCCATTACGGCGGCTTGATGATTCGCATGGCCTGGCACGCCGCGGGTTCTTACCGGGAAGCAGATGGCCGCGGCGGTGCCGGCACCGGCAACCAGCGCTTTGCCCCGTTGAACTCCTGGCCAGATAACGCCAATCTGGACAAGGCCCGGCGCCTGCTCTGGCCCATCAAAAAGAAGTACGGCAACGCCTTGAGCTGGGCCGACCTGATGATTCTGGCTGGTAATGTGGCCTATGAGTCCATGGGCTTGCCCATGTACGGCTTCAGCTTCGGCCGCGAGGATATCTGGCAGCCGGAAATCGATATCGACTGGGGCCCGGAACAGGAATGGCTGGCCTCGGAGCGTTATCCCGAGAACAGCCGCGAGTCACTGCACAACCCTCTGGCCGCCGTCCAAATGGGTTTGATCTATGTGAACCCCGAGGGCGTGAATGGCCAGCCGGACCCTTTGAAGACCGCCCACGACGTGCGCGTCACCTTTGCCCGCATGGCCATGAACGACGAAGAAACCGTCGCGCTGACCGCCGGCGGCCATACCGTGGGCAAATGCCACGGCAATGGCGATGCCGCTAAGCTGGGCCCTGCGCCCGAAGGCGCCGATGTGAGCGAACAAGGGCTGGGCTGGATGAATCACAGCAGCCGCGGCGTGGGTCGCGACGCCGTGACCAGCGGCCTGGAAGGCGCCTGGACCACCAACCCTACCCAATGGGACAACGGCTACTTCCACCTGCTTTTCAACTACGACTGGGAACTCAAGAAAAGCCCGGCGGGAGCCTGGCAATGGGAGCCCATCAACATCCGCGAGGAAGACATGCCCGTGGATGTGGAAGACCCCAGCATTCGCCGCAACCCCATCATGACCGACGCCGACATGGCCATGATCAAGGACCCGGCCTATCGCAAGATTTCCGAGCGCTTCTACAAAGACCCGGAGTACTTCGCGCAGACCTTTGCCAAGGCCTGGTTCAAGCTCACCCACCGCGACATGGGTCCCAAGACGCGTTACATCGGTCCCGAAGTGCCCGCCGAGGATTTGATCTGGCAGGACCCTATCCCCGCAGGCTCCAGCAACTACGACCTAGCCGCCGTCAAAGCCGCCATTGCGGACAGCGGACTGAGCATTGCCGACAAGGTCACCATCGCCTGGAACAGTGCCCGTACTTTCCGCCAATCGGATATGCGCGGCGGTGCCAACGGCGCACGTATTCGCTTGGCCCCGATGAAGGACTGGGCTGCTAACGAACCGGAGCGTCTGCAGCGGGTACTGGCGGTGCTCGAGCCCATCGCCACAAACCATGGCGCCAGCCTGGCCGATGTGATTGTGCTGGCCGGCAACATTGGCGTCGAAGAAGCCGCCCGGGCGGCGGGCCACGATCTCAGTCTGCCCTTTGCGCCCGGCCGTGGAGACGCCACAGCCGAGCAAACCGATGCCGACTCCTTTGCCGCTTTGGAGCCCCGCCACGACGCCTTTCGCAATTACGCGGCGGAGGGGCTTGGCGCCAAAGCCGAAGAGTTGATGCTCGATCAAGCCCAGCTCTTGGGCCTGAGCGGGCCGGAAATGACGGTGTTGCTCGGCGGCATGCGGGTGCTGGGCACCCAGATGGAAGGAGATGACACCGGCATGTTCACGGAGTCGCCCGGTGTACTCAACACCGCCTTTTTCGAGTGCATCACCAACATGGCTTACCGCTGGGTGCCCCTAGGCGATAACCGCTACGCCATCCGCCGGCGCAGCGATGACAGCCCGGTGGGCACAGCCAGCCGTGTGGATCTGGTCTTTGGATCAAACTCCATCCTGCGGGCGTATGCTGAGGTCTATGCCCAGGACGACAATGCCGGCAAGTTCGTGCAGGACTTCGCCCAAGTTTGGACCAAGATCATGAACGCAGACCGATTCGATTTACAGAACTGACGGTCTCACACTTTTCTCCAGCAAGAATTGACACCGCTATTCACCCTCAGCCCGGCCATGGTTGGATGAAAAACCGCCATGGCTGGGCGGCGCGTCTAGCCCGGATGCTTGCTATCGGTGGCTGCGTCTCAGGCGCGGCGGCACACATTGGTTTCTTTCAATGGACGCTGGAATCTGCGGGCAATCAAACTTAGCGTCAGATTTACTTGGGCAAATGCTGAATAAACACTTCGACCCCATTCAGTAGCATCTGGGTGGACAAAATCACCAACACCATCCCCATCAACCGCTCCATGGCCCGTGCGCCACGCGCTCCAATCAAACCCAACAGCCATGGGGATGCCAACAAGATCAGGGTGACGCCCAGCCAAGCTAGTACTAACGCAGCAGTCCACTCCCATAAGCGCTCGGGCTGATTAGAGCTCAACAGTAGCAACACCGCGATGGTCGAAGGCCCAGCAATCAAGGGCATGGCCAGAGGAACCAGGAAGGGGTCAGCGTCGGCATCCTCATCCAGCGCAGGTGCTGCCGGAAAAATCATCCGCAGCGAAATGATGAAGAGCAAGATTCCGCCGGAAATATTCAGCGAGGGCTGGGTTAAACCCAGGAAGCTAAGAATAGAATTTCCGGCCCACAGAAATGCCGTCAATATCAGCAGTGCGAACAGAAGTTCCCTAGCAACAACCAACACACGCCGCCGGCGATCCAGCCGGGCAAGCACCGCATTAAAGACGGGTGCATTGCCCAGCGGATCCATAATCAAAAACAGCGTGATTGCTGCCGACAAAACATCAGTGGCAGGCACAGTCCCTCACCCCGCTGCCCACAGACCAAGGCATTGTTAGGATCAACGTGCTAGCTAAGATTTGGCCCACTGCTGCAAACGCCCCCGGAACAACACCAGTAGTACGAGTGCAGCCACTACCGCGACAATCAGGCCCCAAGGCATGGAGGAGCCAACTTCATCATCGGCTTGGGCTGACTCTTCCTGTGGCGATGCTGGGTCAACATTAGGGCCGGACTCGACCACAACCACCGTCGCCTCATCCAAGGTCGCGGATGGGTTGGATTGGCAATCTGGCCCGTCATGTAGCCTCGCCCGCAAGCCAATTTGGAATTCGCCCAGCCCCAAAGGCTGCAGACTCAGCCTGCGAGCCACACCTTGGGCTGGCAGTGGCATACAGGCAGAACTAGCACTGGGTAGATTGAAGTCTGGGGCCAATACACTGACCCGCACCGATGACGGGAGCCATTGCGCCGCCAGCGGCTCGGGAATACTTAACTGCCACTGCAATTCGGCAGCTGCATCCAAACCCGTGAGAGGCGAATCTGCTGTGGCCATCAGGCGTACGCCCTCAAAACTACGCGCAGGGGTCTCGACGCTGGGTTTTGCACTAGGAGCCATACTGGCCTCGGTGCTGGAATCAGCATTGGACTCGTCAGCGGCAGCAGCCACTGGAAGCGGCGTGACTGGCTTTTCGGTCACGGGCGACGGATTGTCCTCAGCTTGCGAAGCAGGACTGAGCGCCGGCGCTGGCGCGGCGTAAATGATGGGCTGCATGGGCGGAACCGGCACTGGCGTAGCCACGACGGGGGCTGTGGAGGAACTCGGCTGTTGAGCGCCGATAGCCTCTTGTGGTTGCGCCCAGTCCGCCTCAAAATTAGCGCAAGCCGAAAACAGCAAAGCTGGCAGCAAAAGGCTAATCGGCCATAGGGCCCGTGCGCGTTGAATTCCCATGCGGATTCTTCCCCAAATGTTCGTGTTGTAGTGCTGTGTAGTGTAGGCGCGCCCTAGCAAGGCGACCAAACTTCACATCAGGTCTGTGACCACAGTTTATGAGTGCGGTGAAGCGACAAACGCTTTGCGCGCCGTCTAAAGCAGTAGCAAAAAAGGGACCAGTCACAAGCTTGCTGCATGGAAGGTTGATGCCCAAAGCCTTGCTTTACTGCGGTCACAAAATCTGGCCTGCAGCATGATCGGCTCTCAGGCAACTTGGCCTCGGCGTGTGCCGGGTGATTGCGTACACTTTGTGAAACATCCCCAGGCATAACGTCTATGCAATACCTGCATACCATGATCCGGGTTAACAACCTGGACCGCGCCCTACACTTTTACTGCGAGCTACTAGGCTTGGTTGAGGTCAGTCGCAGTGACCACGAGGCAGGACGCTTCACTCTGGTGTTCCTGGCGGCTCCCGACGATGTGGAACTGGCGCGCGAACGCAAGGCGCCTCTATTAGAGCTCACCTACAACTGGGACCCTGAAGAGCTTTCCGGGGGACGCAACTTTGGCCACTTGGCGTTCAGAGTCGAAGACATTTACGCCTTATGTGAGCGGCTACAAGCTGCGGGCGTGACGATCAACCGTCCTCCGCGCGACGGACACATGGCTTTTGTGCGCTCGCCAGAAGGCATTTCCATCGAACTCTTGCAGCGTGGCGATGCCCTACCCAAAGCTGAGCCTTGGGCCTCCATGCCCAACACTGGAAGCTGGTAGTCTGCCCCCTTGGAACTTTTTGCGCGCCCGGATGGACTAAGCCGGGCTCTGGTTAGGCTGCGGATTGTTGGGATGGGTTGCCGCTAACCGGCACAGAGCATTTCAGTGGTCGTTGCTTTTCCCTGACGGATGTATCCCCCGAGAACCTTTACCGCCGCGTGCTTCGGCTACCACTAGCTATAACAATGGTCCAACCCAGTACCAGCATTCAAATTGAGCATTCCCTGAAGCATGTGCTGCGTTACTTCGTGCACATCCTTAAGCCCGAGAGCAGCTATTACTGGCTGACGATCATCTATGGCATTGGCATCAGCGTGCTCTCGCTGGCCACACCCATTTCGGTGCAGATGCTCATCAACACCATCGCCAACACCGGTATGGCCGCACCTTTGGTTGTGCTGTCGGTGGTGCTGTTTGTGCTGTTGCTCCTGTCGGGATTACTCAATGCCATGCGCATCCACTTAATGGATTTGTTTGCGCGGCGCTTTTACTCGCGGCTGGTGGCCGACATCGCGCTCAGAGCCATTTACGCGGTGAACCCCTTTTTCCAGGACAGCAAGAAAGTTCCTCTGTTTAACCGCTACTTCGACATCATCGTGGTGGTTAACCGCATTCCGAACCTACTCATCGGCGGCTTTACGATATTGCTGCAAACGGTGGTGGGAGTGGTTTTGGTTTCCTTGTATCACCCGCTGTTCTTGCTGTTTAGCATTGTCACCGTGGCTTTGGCCTGGAGTGTTTGGGCGATCTGGGGCAAGCCGGCTATGCGTTCGGCCATGGCCAAATCGCATGCCAAACATGAAGCCGCCGCCTGGTTGGAGGGTTTGGCGGCGTCGAATGGCTACTTCAAGTCGGCGCGGCATATTGACGACGCCCTCAGGCGCACTGACAAAGAAACCGGCCACTACATCGATAAACATGTGGAGCACTTCCGTCACTACTTTTCCCAGAACGTAGCCTTTTTGTTCCTGTATGCCGCCATGAGCGCCATCCTCCTGGGCTTGGGCGGGTGGCTGGTCATTCAAGGCCAACTCTCATTGGGGCAGCTGGTCGCAGCGGAACTCGTCTTCTCGGTGGTGCTCTATGGGCTCTCCCAGATGGGGATTTACCTAGGCTATTTTTATGACCTTATCGCGGCCATTGACGAGCTGTCGCTGTTTGACCAAATTGAGCAAGAAGAGCCTACCGCCGATACCAGCACCGACATCCGCGATGGCCGGGTAGAGTTAGTTCATGCACGTAGCGTCGCCCGCGGGGCGGATGTGGAGTTCCATTTGGCCCTGCCCTCTGGCGCGCGCGTCCTGGCCCAATGTGAGAACCATGGCCTGCAGCGGGAATTCACCCATCTGATCAAACGCAACGAGCGGCCCAATAGCGGGTATGTGGCCGTGGGTGGCGTCGATATTGACGCCATCAACCTCAATACGCTGCGTCAGCGCGTCATCGTTTTGAATCGCCCCACCGCGGTGGAAACCAGTATTCGCGATTATTTACGCATGTGCGCCGACGCCTCCGATGCGGACCGCATCACCAGCGCCATCCGCGCCGTGGATTTGGAGGTGACGATCAGCCAGCTGGAAAAGGGCTTGGATACCTCCTTAGCCGTCACCGGTTGGCCCTTGTCGGTGAATGAAACAATGCGTTTGCAACTAGCAGCCGCTATTTTGGCCGAGCCGCGCGTGCTGGTTCTGAATGCTCTTTACGACAACATGCCCGGCGATGCCCTGCAGCACAGTTTGGACTTGTTGCAGAAGAATGCTGGAACGACGGTGATTCACTTCTCGAATCGCAGCGATATTGACCGCGGTTACAGTCATTTCATGTTCTTCCAAAGCCAAGAACAACGCGCGTGGACGGAGCGCGATAGCTTTATAGAGTACTTACGCAATGCCAAAGCATTGGCCGAGAAAAGCCTGCACACCCTGGAATCTCCCCGTAATCGGATGCGCTGAGTCCTGACCATGCCTACTCTTGCTGATCACTACACGCATTTTCGGACGCTGAATAACCAGCGCATTCCTCGGGTCATGCCGCAAGTCAGCCGCATGATTGTGGTTCTCCTCATATTGGGCGGCCTTTTTTTGGCCTTCACACCCTGGGTGCAAACAACCACCGGCATGGGAGCGGTCACCGCACTCAACCCTAACGACCGCCAACAAGAAATCAACGCCTTAGTCTCCGGCCGCATTGCCGAGTGGTACGTTCACGATGGTATGCCGGTCAAAGTAGGCGACCCCATCGTGCGTATCGTGGACAACGACCCACAACTCTTAGAGCGGCTGAATACCGAACGCAGCCAAGTGATGGCAAAGCTCAACGCTGCTGAATCGGCTGTGGCCACGGCTGAGATCGACCTACGCCGTACCCAAGAGCTCTTCGATGACGGATTGGCCTCTAGACGGGAATACGAACAAAGCCGTATTCGTGTGGCTGAGCTGCGAGCACGTGTCGCCGAAGCCGCCGCCGAACTGAGCCGGGTCGAAGTCAACATGTCGCGCCAGTCCATGCAGATCGTGCGCGCGCCCCGCGATGGCGTCATTCTGCGCGTCAATGCTGGAGATACCGCGACCTTTATCAACACTGGCAGCGTCGTTGCCACCTTTGTTCCCGACAATGTGCAACGCGCCGTAGAGCTGTTCATTGACGGCCGCGATGTGGCCCTCGTGCAGCCTGGCGCCCAGGTGCGCCTACAGTTTGAGGGCTGGCCGGCTGTGCAGTTTAGTGGTTGGCCTTCGGTGGCCATTGGCACCTTCCCCGGTAAGGTGGTGGCGGTGGATCCCTCGGCGCAGGTCAACGGTCAATTCCGCGTGCTCGTCACCGAAGACACCGATAGCGATGAGCCCTGGCCGGAAGAACGTTTTGTCCGCTTTGGCGCCAAAGCTCAGGGCTGGATTTTGCTTGGCACCACCAACGTAGGCTATGAGTTGTGGCGTCAGCTCAACAACTTCCCGCCCAGCCTTCCTGATCAACCCGCCCAATGATTCGTGCTGCTCGGCCTAGCCATTGCTGGGCATTACTCATCATGGGTGCAGCTATGCTCGCCCCGGGACTGAGCCCAGCTCAAGACGCTCTTACGCTCAATGAAGTGCTGGCGTCCTCACAGGCGAGGTTTCCCGCCATTCGGCGCAGCATTGCTCAGCGAGAAGCGCGTTCCGGCAGCCTGGAGGCTGCGCGCGGTGCTTTTGATCTACAACTCAGCGCCGAGTCCTCCAGCCGGGCCAGCGGGTTCTACGATGGCAACTCCTTAAGAGGTAAAGCCAAGCAGCAGCTCCGCAGTCTCGGTGCATCTGTGTACTCGGAGTATCGGGTCTCCGAGGGCGACTTTCCCATCTACGAAGACGAGTCCTTCACCAACACTGGGGGCACGCTCAAGGCCGGGCTCAACCTGCCCTTACTGCGCGACCGAGCCATCGACAAGGCGCGCTTTGGAGAAATCGATAGCAGCCTCTCTTTACTGGCTGCGGATTATTCCTTGTTGCTCACTCAGGTGCAGGTGCAACGTGACGCGGCCATTGCCTATTGGAACTGGGTGGCCAAAGGGCGTCAGTTGAAGGTGTATGAGGACTTGCTGGAGTTAGCTTACGAGCGCCAAACTGCTCTCAAAGCTCAAATTGACCGGGGTGCGCTAGCGCCCATTTATCTCACCGAGAATCGGCAAAACCTACTCCGTCGCCAGTCCTTTGTGGAGGCGGCGCGGCGCGATTTTATTACTGCCGGCAACGATTTGAGCTTTTTCTTGCGCAGTGTTGATGGTGAACCACGCCCGGTCTCCGTGAGCATCCTGCCGGCCTACCAGCCCTTAGAGCGCTTCGCCTCACCCAATTTAGAAGCTGACCAGACCTGGCAGCGCATTCGTGAGCAGCGCCCGGAGCTACTGCTGCAAACGCTGACGGTGGAGCGGCTGCAGCAAAAGCTGCAACTCAGGCGCAATGCCCTCCTCCCGGAGCTGGACTTCAAACTCGAAGTTGCCGATGGCTTGGGCGCTGTTGCCGAAGGCGGTAACTCCAGAGACTCCACCGATACGGTGATCGGCATGAGTTTCTCGGTGCCATTGCAACTGCGCGAAGCCCGTGGGCGGGTCCGCGAAGGCGAGGCTGAGCTACAGGCCGCTCTGCTTGATCTGCAGCAAACCGAAGACCAACTCCGTCTGGATTTACGCAACATCCTGCAGGAGCTGCAAGCAGCCGAAAAACTCTATGAGTTAGCGGCTGACGAAGTCGAACAGGCCCGAACGCTGCGCTTAGCTGAAGTGCGCCGCTTTGAGAGTGGGGCCAGTGACTTCTTCGTGGTGAATTTACGCGAAGAAACCGCAGCCAATGCGCAGGTGCGTTACCACGACGCCGCCATGCGCGCCCGCACGGCACGCACGCATTACGACGCCGCCACGGTGAACTTGGTGGAACTTGGCTTAAGTCCAGAAACCCTCACGCGGCCGCGATAGCCTGGGCCAGCACACTCGAGTTATGCACTGCGAATGTGCTGGCCGCCCGCTATGAGGACCTAAGCCAGTCCCCCGCGGGTAATGTGGTTGGCTCCAGCGGCAACACTGTATTGCGCGGCCAGCTCTTCACTTCCCCCACGCTCGGCGATAGTACTCACGTAGTAATACTCGCCTCGGGTTTGATCGCGGCTCACATCCATCACCAAATACCCACGCCGGGTGCCTTCGATGTATTGCATATGCGGGTTGGTGAGGCGGATGGCGTTGATCAGCTCTGGTAGCTGCGTCAAACCAGGCACCGCATCAAAGCCCGATGACGTCACCGAAGTGGCCACAAATTCCACTCCCAAAGACCCTTGACCGGTGAGCGGGTTGTAGTCCAGCAAATTGTCCGGATCACGTGGCAAGTCCATCACCCAGGAGCTGTGAATATCGCCGGTTAGTACCACCATATTCTCGATATTGTTCTGGCGAATGTGATTAAAGATGGCCTTGCGCTCGGCCTGATAACCGTCCCATTGATCGGCATTGATTACTACATCGCGGGTGCCTTCGCCTCCACCCAGGATAGGAATGGGCAGCTCACCCAAGGCGCCTAGCGGTAGATCAATGTCTGGTAACACCGTGGCTTTGAGTGGGCCGAACATCACCTGCTGACCGATCAGCTTCCAGGTGGCGGTGCTATTGCGCATACCGTCGAGCAGCCAATCGCGCTGCTCTGGGCCGATGAGCCGGCGGTCGGGGTCGAAGACCTCATTAGAGGCCAGATCCGCTTCGTCGTCACGATCAAACAACCGCGTATCCAGCATCCACAGCTCCATCAGGCTGCCGAACTGGAACTTGCGCCAAATCTTGTTGGGGTTACCAGGCTCTGGAAGGCGGATCGGCATCCACTCGTCATAAGCTTGTTGCGCCCAAGCCTTACGCACTTCCCATACTCCCTCCTCACCCTCGGTATGGTTCTGCGCGGAGTCCCGGCGGGAGTTGTTGGTGGACTCATGGTCGTCCCATACCGTGACCCAAGGGTGAGCACCATGCGCAGCGGCACAGTCGGGGTCGGCCTTGTACTGGGCATGGCGTTCGCGGTAATCCGCCAGGGTCAGGATTTCCCGCTGCGGCATGTGCGTGCGGTCACCACTACCACTGTTGTATTCGTAGAGGTAGTCGCCCAAGTGCAAGACCATATCCAAGTCATCACGCTCGGCAATAAATCGGTAGGCGTTGAAGTACCCCGCTGCAAAGTTGGAGCAGCTCGTCACCGCAAAGCGCACATTGTCGGGATCCAAGCCCGCAGTTTTAGTTCTGCCGACCACGGAGCGAAAGCCCATAGCCTCGAACTGGTAGTAATAGCTTTGGCCCGGCGCCAGCCCGGCAAAGTCGACTTTCACAGTCCAATCGCGCGCAGCCGGCGCCGTCGCGGCCTGCACCATCACGCCCTGCGTTAGCTCGGGGTCGGAAGCAACGGTGAGGATGACCGGAATGTCGCCCATGTTGTCGGCGGTGGGGGTCACACGGGTCCAGAGAATGACCCGGTCCTGTAGAGGGTCACCCGAGGCCACACCATGCTTGAAAGGGCTTTCTAATGGTGTGCCGTCGCGCCTGGAGGCGGTCAGACTTCGACCGCCATTACAGCCGCTAGCAAAGGGAGCCACCAAGGCTGCAGCGGAGCCTTTCAGAAGGACGTCACGGCGGGAAAATGTCGGTCTGAGGGTTTTCTTCTGACTCATTTCAAGACATGGAGCAGCGGAGGGGACTGCGCATTATCGTCAGGCTCGACGACGGTTCTATGACAACAAACACACTAGAAGCTGCTGCGAGAGAGGCTGAAACCGCAGCGACAGTTCTCTACAGGCTCGATATGCTGAGCAGCTCATGGTGGGCATGCCGTTGTTGCCGTCTCTGAGCAGCAGGCTTCAATGCCATCCACCATTGCCTGTGCGAGGCTGAGTCCCAGCCTTTGCCTTCTTAGCCCCAAGCTCCAGGTCTATGCATGTCAACACCCGCTCTAGAACCCGCTCTTCCCGGACAGCAGTGGGACCTTGATAGTCCACTGGGCACCCTGCGCCTGTATGGCAGCCAGCCACCAGCATCACAATCCGCACCGCGGCCCTTACTGCTGGTGCACAGCATTAATGCAGCCGCTTCGGCGCGAGAGTGGGCGCCCGTGTTTCATGCCTTGGGGGACAAGCGCCCGGTGTATGCCCTGGATCTACCTGGCTACGGCCACTCAGCCCGGCCGGCGATTCGCTATACGCCCCGTCTGATGACCGACGCCATCCACCAAGCCCAGGAACATCTGCAAAGTTTGCACCCACTACAGGCGCTCGATGCCATGGGCTTATCTCTGAGCTGTGAGTTCCTGGCCCGAGCCGCTAAGGAGCAGCCCGCAGCGTATGCCACCTTGGGGCTGGTCAGCCCTACCGGCTTTAATCGCGACCAGCCCTGGGATGGCCCAGAGCTCAGTCATCGCGGCAAGGACTGGCTGTATCGCAACCTCACACGCCCATTATGGAAGGATAAGCTGTTCTCAATGCTGACCAGCAGGACCAGCGTAGCCTTCTTTTTGCGCAAGACCTTTGGCTCCAAAGATGTGCCCGCAAGCTTGATCGACTATGCCTGGAAAAGTGCTCATCAGCCCGGCGCCGCCCATGCTCCCTTCGATTTCCTCTCCGGCTTTCTCTTCAGCGCCGACAGCACCCGACTATACGATTCCTTGCGCATGCCAGTGTGGATGGCACATGGAAATCGTGGCGACTTTACCGACTACCGCCGCAAACGCTTTTACACCGACCGGCCCAACTGGACCATCCAGCAATATTCGGCAGGTGCGCTTCCGCACTACGACCGGCTCCCAGACTTCCTGCGTGACTACGAAGCGTTTCTGCAGCATAACCGTGGCCTAGCGTAGCGTAGGCCGGCCGAGCCACTCGACCTTCGCTCTGTGCCTTGGGCCTCAGTAAAGCCGAAATCGATCAACTCACGCTCTTCCTTCAAGATGCCCTCTAGGACGCCAACCTGAGTCGGTATGTGCCCGCGCAGCTTCCTTCAGCCAGCTGCTTTCCGGTGAATGACCTACTGGCCAGATTGGATTTGGGCTGCGAACCTATCTAAGTCCCTCATTCGCGATGGTCTGAGGGATTGCCCCCGCGATCATGATGGTCGCGGGGCTCAGCTTTGCTCCACGCACTACACTGTGAAGGTTTTCGGCTTCCCGGCAGGCTTGTGGAAAAAAGCTTTTGGCTAGAGCGCTGGCAAGCGCGTGAGATCGGCTTTCACGAAGGTCAGGCCAACTCTTTACTCACCCGTTACTGGGACCACATCGGCCTGCAAGCATCGGCTCGTGTGTTCTTGCCCCTGTGCGGTAAAACCCGTGACATCCACTGGTTTCTGCGCCAGGGCTATGCGGTGGTTGGCGTGGAGTTCAGCGCCCAAGCGGTACAAGAGCTCTTCGCCGAACTCAAGCTGCCGGCCAATATTCGCGAGCTCGGGGCTTTAGATCTGTACCAAGCCCCTGGCTTGGATATCTACGTGGGAGACATCTTTGCCTTAGACCCCGCGCAGCTAGGCCCCATTGACGCGATATATGACCGCGCGGCCTTGGTGGCTCTTCCGGCTCAGACGCGCGAAGCCTATGCGCGCAAACTCCAAGACCTCGCCGCAAGTACTATTCAGTTTTTGATTAGCTTTGCGTATGACCAGAGCGCCATGACGGGGCCTCCGTTCTCCGTCCCGCTTGCAGACATCGAGCACCTGTATGGAGATAGCTTCGCGGTTCAAGCCTTAGCCGAGCGCAGCGTTGCGGGCGGTCTCAAGGGGCAGCAACCCGCGCTGGAGCAGGCCTGGATGCTACAGCCCAAGGCGCGGTAGCGGCACCGGAATCTGCACACGCCAAGCCGAAGCTACTCGGCCGGAGATTGCCTGAACAAGGTGAGCACATTGCCAAAGGAGGACTGCGTGTCTCCCAAAATTCCCTTTTCGGTGATCAGAATATCGCCGAGATTAAACTGAGGCGGCCCCACCAGCTGTAATGCAGACGGGAAGGCAAAACCCTGCACCGCAGTCTCCTGCACCACCTCACCATTGGCGTTGAGCATAAACACGCTTCCGCCCGCGAAGTCACTGACCAAAATATGGTCGCCCACCACGCTAAGGTCATCAAAAATGCTGATCCGGCTGTACAGCACGGTGGGCTCTGTGGGGAGGCCTTGGTCATTCATGCCAATCCAGAGCACTTGGCTGGATGGCAGCAAGAGGGTGCTGTTTGTGAGCACAATACCCTGTCCATAGGCGGCGATGCCATTGGGCAGTTCAAGCCCTTGATCCAGCCAAGTCTCTTGGCTGGCCACGGCCAAAGGATCAAAGCTCAAGCATACCCGTTCAATTTTGGGGCTGGGCAGAGCGGTGCCGGACAGCGGTCCATCCACGATGTACAAGCAGTCATCCGGCCCGACGGCCATACCATTGGGCAAACTCATACCATCCAAGGTATGAATTTTTTGCAGCTGAGTGCCGCCAAGCAATGACATGGCGTAGAGGCTTTGATCCCCGCAGGCGGCATAAACGGTATTGGCGCGTTCGGCCAAACCCGTGAAGTTGCATGCAGTCTCCGCCAAGGGCCGTAGCGTGTAGCTTTGGTCGGCTGCCGCCCTCACCTCAAAAACATTGGTTCCACCGCTGACAAACACCTGCCCATTGCTGGCATAGAGGATATTTTCGGCATCGGGCACCACACCCACCATGCTGCGGCTTGCGCAGTCTTCGCTCAGGCAAAGTGTCTCTGGATCCACAGCCGCTGCGCCTTGGCCATTCGCGATGGGCGGCCTGCCGCCCCCGCATGCGACCAAGCTCACCGCCAAAACTAAGCCACTGGCTGCGAAAAGCCTGCATGTCATCGTTATCTCCATCAGCAAGACCCGCTTTGGCGGCCAACCAACCCTGTGCTCGCCGCCATGGCTAGCCTAGCAGTCTGATCAGCCCGGTACGGCTCAATACCTCGTTAAGGGCGGGTGGCCAAATCCAGCGCCTCCCGCCAACGATAGTTCGCCATGGCCTGCAGGGCCGCATCGCGCTGTGGACTGTCGGGCAAGGCCAGGACGGCATACGCGGCTTGGTTGCGCGCCACATTGTTGGCATCCACTGCCGACATCTCGGTCACGATGCGCCGCATCTGATAACCCATGGCATTCCACGTGGACTCAAAAGCCGTGTCGGAGTAGCTGGTGCCCTCGCCGGTGCCCGTATTCGGGTGGGGCAAGGAAAACAGGTGACCCGTTTCATGCGCGACCAGCCAGTTAAACCACTCCAGGGGGTCCGCTCCTGGCCCCACGCGCTCGAAGTTGGTGCTTTCATCATAGACTTCGTTGTAACCCACCACCTCGCTCATCAGGCGCACATTCTCGGCCACTAAACTGGTGCTAATCCGGCGCCCATTCACCAGCGAAATTTGCGCGTTACCGTTGCTGCTCGTGCGCTGATCCACCAGATCGCCAAACACCACCAGGCTCAGGTAGGGCTCGCAGTCCCCATGCGGCACGTGATAACTGTCGAAATTCAGATCTAAATAGGTTGCGGTTGCCACCCGGGCATTATTTTCCCGCGTGACCAAATCCAGAACCGGGTCTTCCAGCGGCAACTGACGCACCACCAGATCGACAAACACATCACCCTTGAGCAACTCCTCGAAGGTGCTTTGCAGATGGGGAATATCCAGAGTCTCCTCCCAGGACTGCAGACCCAGTAAGGCCGGCGTTAAGGAGGTGTTGCGCACCGCCAACAACACGGTAATGGCATGGCAGGATTTAGTAGTAGGTGGCCAAATCGGTGCCTGCAGGGCGCGGATCGCCACAGCGCGCTCGGCCCAGGACGCAATCAGCTCCGGCGAGGCCATGTCCACGGGTACGTGATGCGCAAGGCTGGTTCCAACCCAAGGATCCACCTCCGCATGCGGATCCCAAATAATCCGTGGCGTGGCCTCCCCAAAACTGCGCACCGGTTCGCGCCAGCCCACATTGCCCGCGTAATGGTAGGCATGACCGCGCAGCCCTGGGTCCAAAACAACCAAGCTGGTGAGGCCCTCAGGAACCGGAGAAATCTTCTCCAGGTTCTGATCCAGGTACGCTTCAATGGCGTTGCCATCAAGGACCTGGCCCCTAAAGCCCGTCTCATCAGGGTGACCCGGATGATCTGCAGCCTCCAAGAAGGTGTCGAAATCGGATTGCCAGCGCTGATCTGGAACATGCACCGTGTAGCGCGCGGTTGGCGCGAGGCCGCTGCTGACGGTTTGCGTCATCGGCCGCAGTTGGTCTTCCAGGGCGGCGGCCAAACTCGGCTCAAACCCCACCAAAAAGATGGGCACAGGAACATCCATGCGCACCACATCCCCATCCACTTCCGCCCCGGTAGATCGGGCCTGCAGGCCGAGGTCGCGCGCCTGGCTTGGTTCCTGAGCATTGCAAGCCACCAAAGCGCTGATTATTGCTGCCACGCACAGCAGCTGTCGGCAGCACATGCCGACCAGCAGAGTGTTTTTCATCACGCAGATCCCCAAGATTGAAATGCGGCTTCGTTCCCCACAAGGGCATCGCTCAGCAAGCGGCGCCTTTGCCTTGGTCTTGGGTAAGCAGGTTCTGCGCCAGATCCAAGGCCGGCGCCCTACGCCAATTCGGCAGGATGCAGTGAGCCGCATTCGCACCGCCGTTTCGTTTCAACGGCCGCCCGCGTCTAGCTGGTGAACGTGGTGGAGCGCCACCACAACACTCCAGCAGCTGGACTTAGGGCTTGTGCTCGCCAGCCTCCAGCATGCGCTTAACCCGGCGAATGGAGTACCAAATGAGGCCGCCCAGCACGGGCACTGCTAGGGCCTTCACCAAGTCTGGGTTCACCGGCCATCCGCTCTCTTTCAGCCCGTAGGCCACATAGCCGGCCAAACCCACGGCGTAGTAGGTAATGGCCGCCAAGGACAAGCTCTCGACGGTTTGTTGTAGGCGAAGCTGTAAGGCGGCCCGGCGATTCATGGAACTGAGCAGCTCTTGGTTTTGCGCCTGGCGCGCCATATCCACGCGGGTGCCCAGCAACTGACTGGCTCGCATCACGGACTCCGATAGCAAAACCAGCCGATCATTGGTGGCTCGGCAGGTTTGCATGGCAGGTTCCAAGCGGCGCTCGGTGAAGTCGGAGAAGGTCTGAGCGCCAACGAGGCGCACTTCGCGCAGCTCCGTAATCCGCCGATGAATGATTTGCGAGTAGGCATTCGCGGCCGAGAAGCGCGACTGTGAACTCGAAATGCTGTTTTCGATTTGTGCCGAAATGCGGGTTAGCCGCTCTAACCAAGCGGCGTCATTGTGACTACTGCCCTCCGCCATGGCTGAGGTCACCTCGACCAGCTCCTCTTCGCAGCCCTGCAAAAACGGCAGGAGCTGTTTGGCGATAGGAAAGGCCAGCAAAGCCAGCATGCGGTAGGTGTCGATCTCAACAATGCGCTGCATGGTCCGCCCGGCTTGGCGCGGCGTGAAGTCGTGATCGAGAATCAGAACGCGGCTAAACCCGTCCGCATAAATTTTGAAATCGGTGAATGCATGCCCAGCCTCACCGCCGACTTTGGCGCCGATCAGCGGGTTGTTATCGAAATAGGCTTGGGACAAATCATCAACATGGCTCCAAGGCAACTGATCTTGAGGCCAAAAATGCACGTTGATCGCGGCAAGAACCTCTCCGGGCAAGGAGCGTGCCCAGCCTCCAGGCAGGGCGTTGAGGGCAGGGTTGGAAAAGCCGAGCTCGTAAGCCCCACGGCAAATGATTTCGTAACGCGTGAACTCGGTGTGTCGCTCACACTTGAGGTCAAAGCCACCGAGTCTCGCGTAGTAATAATTGAAGCCGGGCTGGGGCCCCCGAACACCATGCTCTGCTGCCAACTTTTCCAGCAGCCGCCGCTCCTGCCCGCGCTGCTGGGAATTAACCCGGAGTGCGAGAAAGGTAACGCGGGCCGGCGCCCGCACTGGAGTGGGTGGGCGCGCGTGGACCTCGTTATGAAGGTCGAAGCGCTGTGGATGATCGGGCGGTAGCGCCAGTGGCGAGGCCGCGCCACCCGCGCTACCGCTCTGCGTCACCTCCGCATTCCGCTCATTCGCTCACACTGAGTAGCGAGGGGTAGTCCTTAGCCATCTGTGCCCCGTTCAAGGGTTTGTTGACTCCCTGGTGACAGGTGCTGCAATTTGCCTTGAAGGCATCTCCCAAGGGGCCCTTGCGATGCTCCGGGAAGACATCATTGAGTGGATGGATGTAGTCCACGTTAACATCGCGCACCATCCGAATGCCATGCCAAGCCGTGACGCGCTGCGGACTGCTTTGCTCCCAGTCGGAAAAGGCCCGCGAGTTATGGCAGAAGGTGCAGTTCACACCCAAGGCATCCGACATATGCATCATGAGGCTGTAGGTGCCCTCGGTGCTTTGGATGGTTGCACCATCTTGCCGCCCCGTGGGCAAGGCATTTTGCGCAGCAATGCGAATGTTCGCCGCCTCTAGCAGATAAGGTGTGAATGGGTCAGCCGGCAAGGATGCCAGCACCGCAGCCTCCGCAGGCTGGTTTTGCCCGGCCTTAGCCCCCACCATGGGCGCAGCTTCGGCCACCGCCGGATCGGTATACCAGTAGTTGCTAGGGATGTTTTGTCCACGGTGACAGGTGTAGCAGGTCACCCCGGTTTCACCCACATGGGTATTCCAATTGGCATTGATGTGTTGGGTCATTTGCAACATCTTGCGCGAGACCACTTTTTGGTACTTGTCGTCGGCCGCCAAGTTGCCCACATGACAATAGGTACATCCCTGCTCCGGAGCCACCCAGTTCGTCATGGCCTGCATGACGCGGACAAACTGTCCCACGGACAGGTCGCCCAGCACCTGCACGTTTTGATACAGATCACGGGCTCGCGGCCCTGCGGCGGCCGCCGGTGCAATGGGATCCGGGACGGTTTGCGAGGCTAACAAGACCGCCTTCTCGCGTGGGTTCGCAATTTGCACCATGCCGGTACCGCGATACCCCGATTGTTCGTCTTCAATCGGTGGTCGGTCCCAGCCGGCCGTGAACAACATGAACCCGCCAAGAAACAGGGCTACCGAGACGCCGAGAACGATAAATGCCGGTTTAAACATTATTGTGCTCCTGCCGGGTCAACTACGCCGGGATAGACGTCCGGATAAGGTGGCACCAAGCCATGCTCAATGCCCCAGAGGTACCAGTTGTCGACTACGGTGCCGGTGAGCAAGATGCCAATGCCGCCCGCCAGTGGGCACAGCACGGCGAACCACCAGGCCCAGCGGTGAATAGACTCCATCGTGGCGTTAAAGCCCATGGTCCACCGCCAGAACAAAGCCGCCCGCTCTGAAGCCGTCCCGCGATCCAAACTCTGCTCGATTTCTCGCTCACCGCCGTAACGGGTCACGGCCAAAATGGTGGCGCCGTGCATAGCAAACAGCAGAGCTGAGCCATACAAAAACACGATGCTGAGCATGTGGAAGGGGTTGTAGAACAGATTGCCGTAGCGGATAGAAAAGGCAGCGGTCCAGTCCAAGTGGGGGAAGATGCCGAAAGGCACCGCCTCCGCCCAGCTCCCCATCGCCAGCGGGCGAATAAAGCCCAGGACTAAGTACAACCAAATCGCTGCGGCAAAAGCCCAGGCGATATGCGTACCCAGGCCCAGAGATTTGGCGCGGGTATACACCCGCATCCACCACAGCAAGATGGAAGCGGTGAGGAAGAACCCTGCCATCAACCACCAGCCCCCTTCGGCCAGAGGCGGAATACTCAGCCCATGTTCGGGGCTGGGCGGTTCCAGTGCGAGCCAGGGCAATTGGCGTACAAACTGAATCGGATCCCAGCCCACCGAGGCCCACATGTTGAGGCCAATAATCTCGATGGCGATGAAGCCACACAGCAGCGAGGCTAATCCGTACCAGCCGAGGTACAAGGGCCCGATTTGAGCATCGCCAAACTTGCCGGCCCAATAACTAAAGAAGGGCTGACCCAGGCGCGGCTCGTCCTCAGCCGGCAATTCAATGCCGGGATAAGGTGGCGCGTGGACCTGCACACGATTAAAAATATTCTGATATTGCGGCATGACCTAACTCCCCCGTATTCCTCTTAACTCCACACCGGCAGTTCCAGCCACCAGTTCCACCATTCCGGCCAACCCCGAGTCCAGAAAGGGCCGCTCAAAATGATGCAAACCGCGCTGAAGAAGCCGGCAGCCAAGGCTAAGAACAAGCCCAGGCGGTGAATGCCCAGCTCGCCAATGGAATAGCCGATGGTGTCGCGGAAGAATGTGTTTTCGTGTTCGGCGGTCTTGACCACCGTGCCTTTGGGCGGATTCAGTGCGGACAGCACCAAGCCACCATGTAAGGACAGGGCAAAGGTTGTGGTGAAGAAGAAGGTCACCGCAATCATGTGCGCCGGGTTGTAATGAAAGTGCAGGTACTGGTAGCCCACATTCGACACCCAGTCCAGATGACTAATAATGCCGTAGGGAAAACCATGCCCCCAGGCACCCATGAGTACCGGGCGGATGACCACCAAACTCACATAGGCGAAGATGGCAACGCTAAAGGCGAAAGGGACGTGGTAGCCCATGCCCAGCTTGCGGCAAATTTCCACCTCGCGCAGCGCCCAGGAGACGAAGGCGCCAACAGCGCAGATGGTAATGATCTGCCACAGCCCGCCCTCCTTCAACGGCGCTAAACCTAAGCCATAGCTCAGATCCGGTGGTGCGATATTGATTTGCCACAGGTTCCAGGTTGGACCAATGGCCGCCCCATACACGATCAGCAGAGTGCCCAGGGCAGCAAAGAAAAGCGTGGTGACGCCGAAAAAGCCGACGTAAAACGGACCCACCCAAAAATCAAACAGATCGCCGCCCAGCAGAGTACCTCCGCGGACTCGATACTTCTTCTCAAAATTCAACATTGCCATTGCCCACTCCTTGTGTGCTGAGGCTTGCGTCCGGTCTTGGATTGGCCCAAGTGCGGACGGAGCTGGCGGACCGGCTCCGTCCGCTTCGCGCAGCTCGGTCTAAGACCTTGCTTGAGGTAGTGCGGCCTGTACCTGCGTGGTGTTCGCAGCAGCGGCTCCCTCCAACCAGTTGAAGCGATCGGTGCTCAACAGGACGAAGTGGATAAGAACTGCCAGAACAAACAGGAAGGTGAACAGGGCCACCAGAGTTCTGCGAGGATCGAAAAGCATCCAAATACGCCACATATCGTTATCTCCTAACTAAAGGTGGGTAGGTAGATGCTCGCGAGCGTTTTCGCGCTCTCGATCATCGCGGAATACCCTTCGGGACCTGGAATCCAGGGCCGCCAGGACCACACCAGGAAATGCGCCACAATGGCGATCCCGGTAAAGATGAGAAAACTCGTGACGAAGATCCTGTGGAACTCCTGAGCTTCCCCTTCGGTGAGACCGGATAGCGAACCACCCGGACGGTTAGCATCAGACATAGTCTGCTTCCCTCAGTTTTGGGCCTTGCGGCCCACGTCGCGGCGTAGGTCCCGCGACCGACCTGGCTGCGGCCAAATTGGCCCCAACCTTCACCGGACCCCCCGGTGAATTCCTTTCATCCCCCGCTACCAGCCCATCAAGGCAAAGGACGCCGCACTACTGGCCGCAGAACGGGTTTGCTCCAAGATGGAGTGATCGCTCTGCGCCGACGGCATCCAACCGCGCCACTTCTTGGGCATGAAGTGGGCGAAAACCGTGAGAAAAAAGCACAGCACGAAGGCCGTACCGAAGATCAGGCGAAAATCGCGTCGGTCCCGTGCAGTCTGCGCGGGTGACGGATGAAGGCCCATGGTGGTGATGGATTGCGTTGTCATAACTCCCCCTTGAACAAAACAAGGTGTGCAAACGCGAATCGTCTTGTACGGCTTCCCCCTCCAGAAAAGTCATACACACGCCTCGCGTCGTTACGCAGCCTGCTCGAGCCAACCCCGAACACAATGCGAAACACGGTGTGGGCCAGCCTCATGCAGCCTGCCCTCGTTCAATACCGCCCTGAGCACGCTGCACGTGCTCGGCCATAACTTGCTCGGCCGCGCTCAGGCGAGCATGGCGTTCAGCCCGATCACGCAGTGTTTTGGCGGCGGAAATACGGACCAAGATGGGCTTCTGCTCCACCCAGGCATCGAATAATTGCTGGGCTTGGGGATGCCAGGCCATGGCCGCCTCATCAAGGCGGGCCGGAGTGGGGTCTACCTGATCGAGATCGCTACCCAGCGGCAGAATGTGGAATAAGGCATCGAAGAGCGCATTACAGATTTCCTGCACCACATAAGTCGCCCCGGCATAGCCCATAAAGGGCGTACCGGTATGCCGGCGCACCACTGCACCGGGGAATGAGGCTGGGATATACACCGAGCGACCGCCCATTTCGGCGAGGTACATGCGCTCGTTGTAGCTGCCGTAGAGCACCAGCGGTGGATTCTTTTGAATGGCCTCACGAACAGCGGCATTATCGGGCTTCACCCCGGCACTACGGCCAAAGGCAAAGTGGCAGGGCAGCCCCATCTCGTCTTCCAGAAAATGGCGCAGGCCACGGGCATAGGTTTCGGTAGCCACCACCCCAAAACTGGCGGTGCCATAAAAATCCTGCGTGACGGAGCGCCATAAATCCCACAAGGGCTTGATGGTGGTGTGCTTCTCGCGTTCGATGAAGGGCTCGGGATCCAGCCCTAAGAGTTCGCCCAGGCTGCGCAAAAACTTGGTGGTGCTGTGCAGACCGATGGGGGCCTGCAAATACGGCCGCTCCAGGTTCTCACACAGTAGCCGCCCAAACTCGCGGTACATGCAGATGTTGACATCGGCATCAATCAACTTGGGTACGTCGGCCAGATGACTTCCCAGAGGGAAAACCATATTGATGTCGGCCCCAATGCCTTCGACCAGACGCCGAATTTCGGCCAGATCGGACGGCGTATTGAAGGTGCCGTACATAGGGCCAATGATGTTCACCCTGGGCGCCGTTCCAGGCTTGGGCTTACGCGGACGAATGGTCTTGGTGCCGTACTGCGTCCACAACCACATCAAGGCCCGGTCTGCGCTTTGCCATTGATCTTCATCAATGGTGCGCGGCAAGAAACGCTGAATATTCGTGCCTTCTGGGGTGACACCGCCGCCAATCATCTCGGCGATAGAGCCGGTCACCACCACCGAGGGCAGGTCGGGATCGAGGGTGGCATGCGCCCGGCGCAGCGCCCCTTCGGTGCCCTCTTGGCCTAACTCTTCTTCGGCCAGACCGGTCACCACAATGGGCAACTCATGCGGGGGCAGCCCGTCGGTGTAATGCAGTACCGAGGTAACAGGCAGGTTTTCGCAGCCCACCGGACCATCAATAACCACCTGCAGACCTTTGATGGCGGTGAAGGCATACACCGAGCCCCAGTAGCCGCCGGCGCGATCATGATCGAGAACCAACATCAGCCCAGATCCTGCGTTTCGCTAGATTTACGCTTGGCAGCCTGTTTAGCCATCTTGCGTGCATAGCGTGCCTTGAACTGCGGCCGGTCTTGAGGCTGGTCTTCCCAGACGCCAGCGGCGTAGTCCTCGCCGACCCCCGCGAAAAAGTCCTGCATGGCAGCAAAACGCTGCCGATTCCCCAGGGCGGCATTGATGACCTGCGCTAAAGACCCGGCACCGGCCGGCCCCATCAAAGGCCGCGCCGAAATTAGATTGGTGAAATACAAGGCTGGAATGGCCTGCTCTTTGGCTTTTTGCACAACGGGCGTGGTGCCAATGGCCAAATCCGGCTGATACTCGGCCAGCGCAGCCAAGTCCTGCTCCAAGGAGGCCCGATACTGCACCTGCACACCTTTGGCCAGCAGCCACTCCCGGTCAGCTTCCGACCACGGTGTTTTAGGACAGGCCGTCCCCACATAGGGCACTTCGGCGCCGGACTCAATGAGCAGCCGCGCCACCAGAAGCTCCGAGCCTTCATAACCACTCACGTTGATGCGCCCCCGAATTGGTTTGGCATCCAGAGCAGCACGAATAGCCGGCAGGCTTTGGTTCTTAGCCGCGTCGCGGCGAGCCGCAGATATTCCAGCAGCCTCAGAAATGGCGTCCAACCAAGCCGCGGTACCGTCATAGCCGACCGGGGCAGAACCCACGATAGGCCGGCCAGCCGCCTGAAACTCCCGCACCGAAGCCGTGTAGAAGGGATGAATCGCCGCGACCACAGCACCATCCAAGGCCTGATACAGCTCGCGCCACTCGCGCGTGGGCACCACGGGGCCAGCTTGCAGCTGCATGGGCGCCAGCAGTGCACTAATGCTCATGGGGTCGGCCGGGAACATTTCACCCAGCAAGGTAACGCTGGGCAGCGCTGCACGCTGCTCGCGCGGCGCAGCCACCGGCCCGGCCTCGGCTTCCGTGCATGCATATTGCAGCATGGCTCCGGCCAACACGTCTTTGGCCTCGGCATGGGTGGGCACCCCAAAACCGGGCACATCAATGCCGATAATGCGCACGCCGTTGATCTGCTTGGGTAATAGCCTGAGCGGCACACCAGACGCAGTAGGTACGCACAGGTTGGTGACCACAACGGTGTCGTATTGCTCAGGGTCGGCGAGTTTGAATACCGCTTCGCGGATGTCTTCGAACAGTTTGCCGGTGACCAGGGTCTCTGAATTAAACGGCACGTAGCCCACCGTCCGGCGCGCCCCGTAAAAGTGCGAGGTAAAGGTGAGCCCGTATACGCAGCAAGCCGAGCCCGAAAGCACGGTCGCCGTACGACGCATTCTTAAGCCCACACGCAACGACCCGAAGGCTGGGCACATGCTTTGTGGCTGGTCATGCGGGCCGGTGGGGTAATCCTTGGCGTAACGCTCCAGGATCTCGGATTGACCGGCCTGTTTGGCAGCGTCGTGCAGTGTTTTCTGGCCACCATGGCAACCGCTTTGCGCCGTATCCAGATCGGCTAGCGGAGTGACGGCCTCGGCCGCAGCCGAGCTAGTGGTGTTATCCAAGGCAGTATCGGCCGCGCTGTCGTACACCACCTCCGGACTGGCTTGGGGGCTGCGATCATCGAATGCTGTCATAGCGAACTCCAGGCCTAGCTCAAACGTCGTCGTAGACGACTTCCAGGCTGGGCTTGTCGATCACCGACTTCCCGCAGAGGTCTTCAGAGGTTGCAGGCTCCAAGACGAAGTCGCGACCTACAGCCTCACCCTTAAACAGCCCTAGCAACTCATCCTGGCTTAAGGTTCGCGGCTGCTGGGGTGGGGCCTCGGCCACATTCACACCCAGTTCTTCAAAGAGTCCGGCCCATTCGCTGCCGGGCTTGCCGACGATTTCATAGTTGGCGCTTTTTTGCCGGATGTCGTTATCGGCGGGGATAGCGGCCAACACCGGAATACCCACCTGCTCGGCAAAAGCCTGAGCCTCGCCGGTGCCATCGTCCTTGTTGATCACGATGCCGGCCACGCCCACATTGCCGCCAAGCTTGCGGAAGTACTCCACCGCAGAGCAGACGTTGTTGGCTACATACAGGCTTTGCAGGTCGTTGGAGCCAACAACGATGACCTTCTGACACATATCACGCGCAATCGGCAGGCCGAAACCACCGCAGACCACGTCGCCTAAAAAGTCGAGCAGAACGTAATCAAAGTCCCATTCATGAAAACCGAGTTTTTCCAGGGTTTCGAAGCCATGGATAATGCCGCGCCCGCCACAGCCACGACCGACCTCAGGACCTCCTAGCTCCATGGCAAAAACGCCGTCACGCTTGAAGCAGACGTCGCCGATGGCCACTTCGTCACCGGCTTCTTTTTTGCGCGAAGCGGTTTCGATGATGGTCGGGCAGGCCCGTCCACCAAAGAGCAAGGAGGTGGTATCACTCTTGGGATCACAGCCAATCAGCAGCACCTTTTTGCCCTGCTGCGCCATCATGTAGCTGAGGTTGGCCAGGGTGAAGCTTTTCCCAATACCGCCCTTACCGTAGATGGCGATAATTTGGGTGGCCTTGGTGGGCTCTCCGGTGGGTACGGCGTCGGGCTCTCGCTGAGCCTCGGCACGTAATTGGCGTTGCAGGCTAGCCAGGGGCACAGCCCCTACGTCTTGCGCAGCATTACTCATGGGTGTTGTCTCCAGTCCAGAATCATCTTCAAACAGGCCGGATCACCGAAGGCCTGTTCGTAAGCGGCGGGGGCCTGCCCCGCGGGTTGCCGATGACTGATCAGGCCATGCAGCGACAATTGCTCTGCGGCAATCAATTGACTGACCGCCTTGAGGTCTTCCGGCCGCCATTCCGCAGCTACGCGCAGGCGCGCTTCACGCAGGAAGGCAGGCGGGAAAGAAAAGCTCAGCGGTGCGTGATAAAAGCCCGCCAAGACAATCTCGCCGCCGTGTCCAAGGCGCGAGATCAAAGTATCGAGTAGGCCGCCGTCGCCACTGGCATCGCAGATCACGGCGTAATCTTTGCGGTCATCCTCATCGGGGTGGCAAACGGTATAGCCCTGCGCGCCGGCCTGACGCCCGGTTTGGGTTTCCCAGACCGTCGGCGGCGTTCCATTCAGTGCCACGCATAAGCGGGCCATCAGGCGGCCCAGCACCCCATGCCCAACGATCAATTCCGGCAGTGGCCCGGCCGCTAAAGCGTGATAAGCGGTGGCGGTTAGGGCCAGCAGCACACCCTCTTCGCTGAGCGAGCTGGGGATCGGAATAACGCGTTCACCAGGTACCACCACACGGGCGCTAGCACCACCAAACAAGCCGCGGGCACCTTGATAACAGTTGGCGCCGGGCACAAAGACCATGTCACCAACGGTGCGGCCCGAGTTTTCCCCCGCCCACTGCACGTGGCCGACGGACTCATAACCTGGAACCAGGGGATAACCCATACCTGGGAATGGAGGCATTTCACCGGACCAGAGCAAACGCTCGGTTCCTGTGGATATACCACTCCATTGGATGTCGACGACGACATCCTGTTGACCTGGAGGAACCAGATCCAACTCGGCTACGCCCAGCTGGCCTGGCTCCCTCAGCACAATCGCGAGTGTCTGCATTAGACCCGCGCCCCACTTGTCTGAGGACTCCGTGATCGAGACCACGACGTCTAAATTGTCTAGGAACTCTGAAAGTCAGACTTCCCCCCGCCATCGACACTACGCCGATTGGTGGCCCTGTCAAGCCTTAAGGTTTGCGTGCAACCAGCACTTGAACCAGGTCGGGAATAGCGGTGCTAAGACGCTGCACTGCAACAAATCCCGCCGCCTCAAGCAGCTGCTGTAACTGCGACTTTGTCCTTAGGCGCCCTTGGCCCATGGCTAACAAGTACACCTGAAAATAAGCGCCCACCGGATCCGCACCACGATCTCGCAACATAGGCTCGGCAAGCAGCAATGTTCCACCGGATGGCAGTGCGGCAAAGGCCTGTTGCATAAGGGTTTCCACGGCAGGCTGATCATGGTCGTGAACCACACGCACCAAACTGATCAGATCGGCGCCCCGAGGCCAAGGGTCAACAAACATGTCCACAGCCTGCCATTGCACCGCGCCAAACTTGGGTGCCGTGGCCGCGACAGTGGGCAAATCAAGCACGCGGATTCTCAGTGTGGGGTGCCGCTGATGGACAGCCATCGCCAAGGCGCCATGCCCACCGCCCACATCTATCCAGGATTGGTATCGACTAAAGTCGAATGCCTGAATAATCTGATCGGCGAGCAGTTGCTGAGATTGCGCCATTAAGGAGGAATACTTGCGCGCATTCACCGACTCTGGGTCTCCACCACCGCGTGCGTAGCCCCAATAGCTCGACAGCTCGGTACGGCCAGCGGCACCAGCACGTAAGGCCAGCGGGTCGGCTAAATCTGCGTATAAGGCGGAGTGGTGTTCCACCATGGCCTGCACGCCTGGTTGTGCGAGCAAGGCCGCACCCTGGGGCCCCAACATGTACCGACCACTGGATGTGCACTCGATCAGTTGCAAACCACAAGCGGACTCCAACCATGGGACTAATGTTTGCTGGTCCAGGCCGCAATGGTCGGCCAGAGCCTGCAGGCTACATTCACCCTGCCGCAATTGCTCCAAAACGCCGGTTTTCAGGCAGACCCACAGCGTCTGTGAGTGAACAAAGCCTGCCACCAGTGAAAACATTTGCCGGGTCTTCCGGCGCGCCACCCAGCGCAGGATGGGCCAGTACATCGAGCGCCGTACAAAGCTGGACTGCAACAATATGGAATTGCGCCAGTGGCGCAGCCGCACCAGCCAAGACATGGCCTAAGGACTAGCGAAGCAACATTGCGGCCGGCTTAGCCCCATGCATCAAGCTGCATGCAAAGCGTCTTTGTTGGGCAGCAGTTTTTGCACTTCATGGCGGATTAATAGGCCTAGCGCCTGCTTACCCACGCACTCGGGAATACTGCTGACCGCCTGCTGCATCAGCTCTTCAATATACAGGCGGGCCCCAGCCACACCGCGGCGAAGAACCACATTAGGACGCCCTAGGGCCTGGTCCTGACCTACGGGCTTGCCAATCGCAGCGACCTGCCCTTGTACGTCGCGCAAATCATCAAAGACTTGATACGCCTCGCCCACGCATTCGCCCACCTTGGCCCAAGACCGAGGCTGCGCATGCCCAGCTGCGGCTGCACCCGCCATGCATGCCGCCGCAAACAACGCGCCGGTTTTAGCCTGCTGGTAAGCCTGCAGATCGAGTTGGTCCTCGCATTCCCAGGCCTGCCCCGCGACGATGCCTGCGGGCATGCCCACAGCCATGCCCACCGTGGCGAGCACCATGGGGAGGCGCTCAGCGGGTAGCCCCGCTTCGGCCAAACTGGAAAACGCCGTCACAATCAGGGCATCGCCCGCCAACACGGCCAGCCTTTCACCGAAGGCCTTATGGACCGAGTCGCGTCCGCGGCGTAAGTCGGCGTTATCAAAACAGGGGAGGTCGTCATGCACCAAGGAGGCGCAATGCAATAACTCTAAGGACGCCGCGACGGCATCCAGAGCTGGCGATGGGTTGGCCCCACACGAGGCGGCCACGGCCAAACATAACTTGGGGCGTATACGTGCCCCGCCGGGGAAGACCGCATGCTGCACGGCATCGGCCAGTCGGGGCGGGCAACTTGGCTCACGACTACTCACCAGAGCGCTCATCAGCGCACATTCAATTCGTGATTCCACATCCATGACTTTTCCCCGATTTAACCCCCCATTGCGAATGCACTGGGCTGCAGGGTTTACAGTAGGTGCGGTCTCAGTGAGGAGTCAACGCAAGATGCGACAGACCCGCCCCCATGTTGCGGTGATCGGTGCCGGCATTGGTGGTTTGGTGGCCAGCCTGGAACTTGCGCGTCGTGGATATCGGGTCACGGTGCTGGAAGCAGCGCCAAAACTTGGCGGAAAAGCCCATTATCGGGAGGTCCAGGGCCACCGCATCGCGATGGGCCCCACCGTGCTCACCATGCGCTGGATCTTCGACCAGATCTTCTCAGCGGCAGGCTCCGACTTTAGTCGCATATGCCAACCCCAGCCCTGTTTGCGCATTGCGCGCCATTTTTGGGATGCCGGCAGCCCTTTGGATCTCTACCCAGACCGGGACCGCAATACCGCAGCCATCGCGGCATTTGCCGGCCGCCGGGAGGCCAAAGCCTATGTGGATTTCGCCGCCCATACGCAGATGGTGTACCAAAGCATGCGGCGAGGGTTCCTAGAAACCGCCCAACCTCACCCCATGCGCTTAGGCCTACAGGATGGCCTTGGCGGGCTGGCACGCCTGTGGCGCAGTCGACCCATGCATCGCTACTGGAGCGTGCTCAGTGATTTCTTCGCTGACCCTAGGCTGCGCCAACTCTTCGGTCGCTATGCGACCTATGCCGGCAGCAACCCCTTCCAAGCAACGGCGGCCTTGGCGCTGATCAGCCATGTCGAAGAATGCGGAGTGTGGCGGCTCCAAGGCGGTATGCCGGCTCTGGCTCAGGCCCTTGCTGCGCTAGCCAAGCAACATCAGGCTGAGCTGCTGCCAAATTCGCCGGTCACTGCCATCCATGGTGCGGCCGGACACTGGACCCTAGAGCGTCAAGACGAACCCAGCCTCCACGTTCAAGCCGTGATTTACAACGGTGAGCTCGCGGCACTAGAGCAAGGCCTACTGGGCGAGGTGGCTCAAGCCGCCTGCACGGCGCCCAAAGGTCCGGCGTTAGCCGCCCTCACCTGGGCGCTGCGAGCGCGGATACACGGACAAACCTTGGCCCACCATAATGTGTTTTTCGGCGCGGACTATCAGCGCGAGTTTGAGCAGATATTTTCGCAGCAGTGCCTGCCTGATAACCCCACCGTTTATCTATGTGCGCAGCAGCGCAATGATCAGGAGCCCGCAGACTCGGCTACACAGGCCAGAACAGAGTCCATGCTTTTGCTCAGCAATGCCCCTGCAGGCAGCGCTCCCGATCTGGAACTCGGCCTCGAGCGTGTGTGTGAGCGCTTAGGCAGCTGCGGCTTGCACATTCATATTGAGGCCATGGAGGCGTGGTCACCCCAGGACTATGCCAAGCGCTTCCCTGCCTCGCGCGGCGCAGTTTATGGCCCGCCCATGCATGGCTGGCGTAGCAGTTTTAGTCGGCCCAGCGCGCGCAGTCGTATTCCGGGACTGTATTTATGCGGGGGCGGGGTGCACCCCGGCCCGGGCTTACCGATGGTCGCCCTGTCTGGCCAATTTGCCGCCCAGGCCGTCGACGCCGACCTTAACCAGAGTTGCTAATGAACACGCCTGCGGCCCCGGACTGGACCCGCGCCGTTCCCGATAACGGCTATGCCTGGTGGTATATCGATGCCTTATCGGACTGCGGTCGCTATGGCCTAACCATCATTGCCTTCATCGGCAGTGTGTTCTCCCCTTACTACGCTTGGCGCCGCCGCCGTGGACCGACCCCAGCCATGCAGCACTGCGCGCTCAACATCGCCCTTTATGGGCCCGGCGGCCGCTGGGCGATGACCGAGCGCGGATCTAGCAAAGTCGAGCCGCAGACCTGGCGTATTGGTCCCAGTTGTATACAGCGTAGCCCCAAGGGTCTGCGCCTGGAGCTCGATGAAGTCTGTGCTCCCCTGCCCCGCCGAGTGCGGGGGCAAGTGCAGTTGGAGGTGCATTCCGGCCTGGATGAGGCTCTGGCCCTAGACGCCGAAGCGCGGCACCTATGGCAGCCCTGGGGCGCTAACGCCAGAGTTCGCGTCACACTTCAGCAGCCTCAGCTGCAGTGGACTGGCCGCGCCTACGCCGACCATAACCGCGGTAGCGAGGCTCTAGAACAAGGCTTTAGACGCTGGCACTGGAGCCGTTTTCATCAAGGCGATGGGTGCAGGATCGTGTACGCCGCTCACCCTCGCCGCAGCGCTGCACAGAGTTTGGATTTACATATCGGCCCGCAGGGTTTGCAGCAACTCCACAGCAGGGCCCCGGAACAGCACTTAGGCCGTGGCTTTTGGGGCGTCGAGCGCCCCATTCTTAGTGAACCTACTCCGCAGCTGCTCAAGGCCATGGAGGATGCGCCCTTTTACACGCGCTCTCATGTGCGCTGCCAGTTGGACGGTCAAGTGCTCGAAGGCGTGCATGAAAGTTTGGACCTGGATCGTTTTGCACACCCATTGGTGCAGCTGATGCTGCCATTTCGGATGCCACGCCGGGCTTAAGTCGCGCTGCTGCGCTGCGCCCAGCTATCGGCCAGGTGCGCCAGGCCGGCCACACTCAGCAAGATCAAACCCCAAGTGGGGTATGTGGTGGGCAGGCTCAGGTGCACACTCAGCAATAAAGCCGCGCCCGCCACGCGATGCGGCAACCATAATGCCCAGCTGCTCCCTGCGCGGCGATGGCGCCAGGCGCACATCACCATATCGACGGCGATCACAACCAAGGCCAAGCCGGTCAACCAGCCGTATTGGAAAAGGCTGATCACTGGGAGTCGGCGTTGTGGTCGCGCTTACGCTTCTCCCGTCGTAGGCTCCACAGTTCATACAGCCCCCAGCCAAAGGTCAGTACAAAGACCAGCAGCATTTCCACCAGTGCTAAATGCTCACCCATGACTTACACAGCGCGCTGGTCGCTTAAGCTCTCTCGCTCCCGGCGCTCCAAGCGCTCGAACAAGCCCAATACGCGGACGAGCTGCGCACTCCACTGCCACCAGGCTGGGGGCAACTCTGGTACATGATCTGCCTGAGTATCCGCGCCGGCGCAGACCAAGAAGCGATTCGCATCCAGCGGTGGCTGAGTGAAGTCTTCGGGGCAGTGGTTCATCGGCAACCAACTCCGACCGACCAATACAGCCTTCGCCAGAGGTGACACCACCGTACGCTGGCTGACGGAATCGCAATCGGCTGCCAATAAGGCGGTACCGATGCGTGAGTAGATCAGTCTGGCCGCATAAATCCCAGGGCGGCAGTCCAGCGGCAAGCTCGCAATACCCGCATCAGCCCGCTTATACAGCCGCTCGGCCGCCCGCAATAACCGCTGCACCACAGGTTGCAGGGCGGGGGTGAACTGCGGATTTTGCAGAAATTGCTGGGCATCAATACCAGCCTGCGCCAACCAGTTGTGTGGCAGGTAGAGCCGACCAGCACGTGCGTCGGTTCCCACATCGCGCGCGATGTTGGTCAGCTGCATGGCCACCCCGAGGTCACAAGCGCGAGCCAGCTGCGGGTAACTCCGCGCCCCCATGAACACAGCCATCATGGCACCCACCGAGCCGGCTACACGCGCCGAATAAGCATGCACCTCTCGCAGGTCAGCATAGCTGCGTTGTTGCACATCCCAGGCAAAGCCTTCGAGCATGGCATCCAGCAACACCCGCGGGAGGTCGTATTCGCGCACCACTCTGGCGAGCTCTCGGTCGATGGGGTTGGCGGCCGGCCGCCCGGCGTACATGCAGTCCACCCGGCGGCGTAAATCACGCAGTGCCGGCAAGGCTTGCTGCTCGCCGTCGATGGCGTCATCGGCCACCCGGCAAAAGGCATACAGAGCCGTTGCTGGGCGTCGAACTCGCCGCGGTAACAACACCGAAGCCCAGTCGAAACTGCGGGAGCCGGCGCGCAGAACGGCGCGGCATTCGTCGGCATCAGCCAGCGGAAGCGTAAAGACTTTGTGCATGAGGTATGAGCTGATCCAGTACGCGAGCAGAAGACAAAACGCCAGGCAGACCAGCGCCGGGGTGAGTGCCCGCACCCACCAAATACAATCCAGGCAGTTCCTCACTGCGGTTATGCGGCCGGAACCATGCACTTTGTAGCAAGTTGGGTTCCATTGCGAAGGCGGCTCCGCGATAGGAGCGCAGCCGATCTGCGAAATCCTGTGGTGTGAGCATGCGCGAGCTCACAATGTGCTCACCAAGCTGCGGCAGGAAGGAACCTGCCAGGAAGGCTTCGATGCGCTGGCGATAGGGTTCGGCCATTTGTTCCCAATCGGTACCGTCCTCGAGGTGCGGCACCGGTGAGAGCACATAAAAGCTGTCACAGCCTGAGGGCGCCAAACTGGGATCCGTCGCCGTGGGCCGATGCAAGTACAAGCTGAAATCATCGGACAAGACCTGTTTGCGGAAAATGTCGTCCAGCAATCCGCGATAGCGTGGCCCAAGCAGAATCATGTGATGAGGCACATCGGGGTAGGTCTTACGCGTGCCGAAGTACCACACAAATAAACTCATGGATGAGCGCGACCGGGCCAGCTTGCGGTCTGTCCAGCGCCGCCGCGGATGATCACCAAGCAACTTCTGATAAGTGGTGGCCGCATCGGCATTGGACACCACCACATCGGCCGGAATCTGCTCGCCCGATTCCAGCTGTACGCCAGCGGCGCGCCCCTGCTCAATCAAAATGCGCTGCACCGGTGCCTGGCAGCGAACGCGGTTGCCCTGGCCTTCGATCAGCTTGACCAAGCCAGTCACTAATTGATTCGTCCCACCCATGGCGAAATGCACCCCCCAGCGCCGCTCGAGCGCAGAAATCAGGGCGTACACCGAGGTGGTATGAAAAGGGTGCCCACCGACCAACAAGGGGTGGAAACTCAGGATAATCCGCAGGCGCTCGTCGCGCACGAAGCTGGAGACCAGGCTGTAGACGCTTTGATAACTGCGCAGGCGAATGAGGTCTGGCGCCACCTTGAGCATTTGCCCAAAACGATGAAAAGGCACATGACCTAATTGCTCAAAGCCGACCTGGAAAATCCGTTCACTAAAGGCCATGAAACGCTCATAACCTTGCTCATCGCCCGGCGCGAAATCACGGATGCGCGATCGCATCTGCTCGGGGTCGCCGTTGTAGTCAAAGCTGGAGCCATCGGCAAAACGAATCCGGTAGAAGGGATCGCAGGGCACCAGCTCCACATCATCGGCCAGACGCTTGCCGGCCAGTTCCCAAAGCTCTTCGAATAAGAAGGGCGCGGTCACGATGGTGGGCCCGGCGTCAAAGGTAAAGCCGTCCTGGCGGTACACATAAGCGCGCCCACCTGGTGCATCCAAGGCTTCTAGCACGGTAACCGCGTAGCCACGGGCGCCAAGGCGAACCGCTGCGGCCAGCCCACCAAAACCACTTCCAATCACCACGGCATGGCGTTGATGGCCCTGGCCCGATCCTGGGTCTGCTCTCATGCGACTTCCAATTCCTGCAATGCCGGACGCAAGCGATCTATAACAAGGCTGGGCGATTCTTCGTGGGCCAAATGCCCTAGACCGGGCATCTCCACAACCTCAGCCTGCGGGCAGCGGGCCGCCAAACTATAGGCCTGCTGCGGTGGTACGGCCTTGTCTTGCATGCCCACCACCAGCGTCAGCGCACACTGCAACTGCGGCAAATCCCGCCACAAATCCTCCAAATTCCAACGCGCAAGCATGGCTAGCACCGCTCCCACATGGGCCGGGCTCCGCAGTAGCTGAGAGTAGAGGGCCACGCCCTCGGGGTCGATTTCCGACCCTGTGCTGCGTAACAAATGAATCACCCGCTCAGTATCCGCTCCGCCCCAAGACAGGGTACGCGGCACGATGGGATTTAAAAATAAGAGCTTGGCCAGCGTGGGAAAAATATGACCGGCCAAACCTTCGAAGGGCATAAAGGCACCATTCAAACTGACCAGATGCCGGGTCGCCCCAGGCGCCTGCAGGAGCATCTGTGCGGCGATGGCTGCACCGGCGGAGTGACCGATAATCACGCGCGGCGCAAAGCCCGTTTCATTGAGCAGGCTTTGCACGGCCTGAGCCATGCCGGACAAGCTCATGCCACGCCCGGCCGGACGCTCAGTAAAGGCATGCCCCGGCAAATCGGGCGCAAAAACCTCCACCTGGTTGGCCAATAGTGGCAACACGCCGCGCCAGCTATGGGTGGACGCCCCGGTGCCATGTAACAGCAACACTGGCAACCCACGTCCCATGCGCTGCACGTGCCAGCGTAGCCCTCCAGCCTGTATGAAGCGAGAGTGCTCAGCATGCGGCCAATGCTGGCCATCGCGGCGCCAATTCAATGCTGACTTCAAGCCACCTGCTCCCGTACGGCCGCGCTCACTGCCTGGGATTGAGCCTGCGGAAGTGCCAGGTAGCGGGCCGCCATTGCCGCTGCCAACTCACGCCCAGCAGCCTGGGCATAAGGCGCGGTGTCGATATACAAGCTTGGGGTACGCGCCCGAGCGATATTTCGCGCGGCGGCCAGCGCCTCCTGCTGGGCTTGTTGACGCCCGCCTTGGCCTGCGCGTGTCACATTGGCCCGACCATCGCTCATGACCACCAGTAGGGGTGACTGCCCGCGTCTTTGCACATCCCCGGCCAAATTCAACCCCAAGTCCAGGGCACTCGCCAAAGGGGTGCCACCACCACCAGGAGCCGCTGCCAAAGCGCGCTTGGCTCGCACCAAAGAGCGCGTGGGCGGCAGTAAAACCTCGGCTTGGTAGCCGCGAAATACGATCACTGCCACATGGTCGCGCCGTACATAGCAATCGGCCAGCAATAACTCCACTGCCCCTTTGGCCTCAGCCAGGCGATGCAAGGCCGCCGAGCCAGAGGCGTCCACGAGGAAAATGGTGCAGGTTTCGGTTTTTTGCTCGTATCGCCTGAGGCGAAAATCTGTGCGCCGAATGTCCAGGCGCACGCGAGCTTGCTGACCAGGCTGCACCGCTGCCCGTGGCACGCCCCCGCGAAGCTTTTGCCAAGGCGCAGCTGCGCGCAGGGTGGCCAGGACATCCAAGCGGTTATGTCCATCCGGCTGACCAGGCACCACAGCAATAGCTCGCCCCCGTTGGCGACTGCGGCTCTTGGCTCCAGCACGGCCATGGCTAAGCTGCCGGCTACGCTGGCGAATCTGCCATTTGGCTAAGAGCCCAGGCGGTAACTGTGCCCGCGTTGCCGCAATCATGGCCTGCGCTTCGGCCTGGGCAGGGGCGTCATCAGCGGCCTGTTCATACTCGGGCATGGCATCAGAAGGTGGCGTCTGAGAGAGATCATCCGCTGGCGAACTCTCCGACGGATCAGCAGGCTGATCTGATGCGGAGCTCTGCTCTGGCACCGACTCTTCCTCATCTGACGCACTGGGCATGTGGGTTGCCCGCGGCACCAGCACATGCTGTACCGCCCAATCCAAGTCGTCTTGTTCTATTTGCGCGTGATCACGCAGCGCTGCCAGGGCCCGAGCGACTTTGACGGTGTGCATCGCAGCTCGCAACGACTCCACGCCCAGGGCCGCCGTCAAGGCCGCGACCGCCTCCATCACTGCCGGCGGTGTGCGGACCTGCGCCAGCCTTTGCTTGGCATGGGCAATGTCTATGGCGCTGAACTCCGGCTCCACCCACTGCCCGGCCAAGCCTAGCTCCGGCAGTTCCAGATGCATGGCTAGCCGCTCAGCGAGCGCGCTAGCAACCGTGCTGTCTTCATCCTCCAGTTGCTCGTCATACGCCACCATTGCTGGCGGCTGAGCAAGTGCATCACGCTCTTGTACTAAACGACCGGCTTCGGCTGCGCTCCAGCGCTCTGCCATGGGTAAAAGCAGGGTCAGCCCGGCAGACTCTTGGAGCAAACCGGGCTGCCAGCATAGGCGGCCGGCCGCAAGAGTCGCGGCCAAATCCAGCCCACCGTAAAGGCGTTCAGCACAGGCGCGTAAAGGCACGCGGCGCAGCGGCTGCGAGAGCTTTTCCTGCAGGCTGGCCTGCCAAGCCTCCCGCGCTGGACCGGCACGCGCCAAGAGCAATAATCCGGTACCCGGACCATCCACGGCCAGCACCGCTGCGGCAATCTCCGCCGCCTGTGCCGGTGGTCGCGGAGGGGCAGCCTGCATCAGGCAAAGACCTCATCTAAGGCCCGTTGCACACGCGCCCCGGAGCCTGACTCATCCAAGGGGTCGCGGCGCAAGCGATGACGCAAGGCCAGCGGCGCAGCCTGCTGCAGATGAGCATCCCCTACAGACTCGGCAGCATTCAAAGCGGCGATGGCGCGGGCTGCCCGAATGAGAGTGAGTTCACCGCGCAAACCATCCGTGCCCAAAGCCATGCAGAGCTCAGCAGCTCTTTGCAATGCCGCATCGGGTACTGCGATCCCATCAAGACACTCGCGCGCTTTAACGATGCTGCGACGCAATTTGCCTTCCTGACGCTGCCAGCGGCGCAGGAATGCCGCCGGGTCATCTTCAAATTCGGTCCGCCTGCGAATGACCTGCATGCGCTGCTGCACATCTTGAGGCGTACTCACATCGACGGCTAAGCCGAAGCGATCCAAGAGTTGGGGGCGCAGCTCACCCTCTTCGGGGTTCCCGCTGCCCACCAATACAAACCGGGCTGGGTGACGCAGGCTCAAACCTTCACGCTCCACCACATTCTCGCCCGAGGCCGCTACATCCAAGAGCAGGTCCACCAAGTGGTCTTCCAGCAAATTGACTTCATCGATGTATAAAAAGCCTCGATGCGCACTGGCCAGCAAACCCGGCTCAAATGATTTGCGCCCATGGACCAGGGCCTGCTCCAAATCCAAGGCGCCAACAATGCGATCTTCGCTGGCGCCCAAAGGCAAGTCGACCACGGGGACCGCAGCCTTCACCGGCTTACCCTGCCCGCCACAGGAGGGACAGTCCGGCACGGGACGCGCCGGATCACAGTGATAGCGGCAATCCTTGACCATGGCCATCTTGGGCAGCAGCGCAGCCAAACCGCGGACGGCCGTAGATTTTCCGGTGCCGCGATCGCCCAAAATTAAAACGCCGCCAATTCGCGGCTCCACGGCCGCGATGAGCAAGGCTTGGGTCATGCCGTCTTGGGCGACGATGGCGGAAAAGGGATAGGGAGTACTCATTGACTCTGGCTCCTCAACTACAGTCAGGCGGCATAGGAACCGCGCAAGATTTGCGGCAGGCTAAACACCACCGACTCGTCTACACCTGGCATCTCCACCGGGGCCTGAGCACCCTGCTGGCGCAACCAGCTCACCACTTCTTGCACCCGAGACTCAGGGGCCGAGGCTCCTGCCGTGACCCCGATACAGCTTGCACCATGCAGATCTTGAAGACTCAAGACACCAGCGCCTTCTATGAGCCGGGCTCGTGCGCCCAGGCTGCGCGCCAACTCACACAAGCGGTTGGAGTTAGAACTGTTCGCAGAGCCCACCACCAAAACCAGGTCACACTCACGCGCCAGGCTGCGGACTGCGTCCTGGCGGTTTTGCGTGGCGTAACAAATATCGTCTCGCGCCGGCCCGACCATGTGCGGATAGCGCAGCTGCAACGCCGCGATGATGGCTTGGGTGTCGTCGACTGACAGTGTGGTTTGGGTCACATAAGCCAAGCCTCGCTGCGGGTCCAGCTCCAGCGCATGTGCCTGCTCTACAGTCGATAGCAGGTGCATACGGCCACCGTAGCTGGTATCAAACTGTCCCATGGTGCCCTGCACTTCGGGATGACCTGCGTGCCCGATGAGGAGCACATCACGCCCCTCTTTGGCGTAGCGGATCACTTCCAGATGAACCTTGGCCACAAGAGGACAGGTCGCATCAACCACCAACAAACCGCGTAAGCGGGCTTGCTCCACCACTTCGGGGGCGACGCCATGCGCGCTAAAAATACATGTGGAGCCCGGCGGAACATCGCTGACTTCGTCCACAAAAATCGCCCCTTGCTGGCGCAGTTCATCCACTACGCTGCGGTTATGGACCACTTCATGACGCACATAAATCGGCCCTGGTAGTTGCTCCAAAGCCCGCTGCACGATGGCAATAGCACGGTCTACGCCCGCACAAAACCCGCGCGGCTTCGCCAAACGAATTTGCATCATGGCCTTCTCCTGCACCATCACGGTCCCGCCCCAAAAGGTGCATTGCGCGCAACGATGGCGTAATTGAGTACAGCGGCGAAGCTGACCCAGGCCCAATAGGGCACTAAAACAGCGCCGGCAGCTCGATGAAGACGAGCAATACCAACAACTAAAAGCCCGGTAGAGGCCCACAGCACGCCCACTTCCACCAGCGCCCAATCCGGCCGCTGCAGGCGGAAAAACAATAAACTCCAGAGCACATTCAAGGCCGCGTTTTGGCTAAACAGCAGCAACACATTGCCGCGCTCTGCCGCGCTGTGGGCCGCCTGCCAGGCCCAGACTCCAGCTAAAGCGGCCAAGGCATACAGCAGCGTCCACACCGGCCCAAACACCCAATCGGGTGGCTGCCAGCTTGGCTTTTGCAGTTGCTGATACCAAGGCCCTATATCGGTGGATAAGCCGCCGAGTACCGCCACCAGGACGGCGGCTCCTAGAGCCGCGAGAATGGGGCGATGTTTTGCGCCTTCAGTCACGGACGCACCAGACCCAGCAGGTGCGCTAAGTCTTTGAAGAAGATGCGCATGTGCGCCGCTGGCCGCGCCCGCACCAAGCGCTTGTGCATATAAGCCTCCCAGGTGAGGTGCTGCACATCGGGGTCGGAACAAATACTCACAAAGCGCTCACGCCGACGATCGCTGGAGTACCAAAACCATTGCATGATGCCCAGCACCCAAAAGACCCGGCCATGGGCACGCATAAAACGTTTGCGAGCGCTGGCCAAGTGCCGGGCGTCGCGGGTTTCTAAGGTTTTTGCCGCTGCTTCGGCAGCCAACCGACCACTTAGCATGGCGTAGTAAATGCCCTCGCCAGAAGATGGCGCCACGCAGCCGGCAGCGTCGCCGGCCAGGATCACGTTGCGACCATCATCCCAGCGCTTCAACGTGCGCAAAGGAATAGGTGCGCCTTCCCGGCGAATAATCTTGGCCTCGGCCATGCCGCTGCGTTCTCGCAGGCTGGCCACGGCGTGACGCATGGAAAACCCTTTATGCGCTGTGCCCACACCAATGCTGGTTTGCTTGCCATGAGGAAACACCCAGCCATAAAAATCTGGGGAGATTTCTCCCTGGTAATAGACATCGCAGCGGGCTCCATCGAAGGCCTCTCCGGCAGCAGCCTGGGGTGACTCCACAATTTCGTGATAGGCGGCCACAAAAGGAACGTCCTTGGACTCGGGCAGAGCTTGCCGCGCCACTTCGGAACGGGCTCCGTCGGCGCCGACGAGCAGGCGGGTACGCACTTGGATTCGCTCTACACCACCGCCTTTTAGACTATGGTCGTACTCCACCACAACGGTGCCATCTGCGCTTTTGCGCACTTTGCGGAACTGGCCCTGGCGGCGCTGGGCTCCACATGCGGCAGCGCGAGCGCGTAGCCATTCGTCAAAGTCTTCGCGGTCGACCATGCCCACGAAGCCGTTAATGGGCATATCCACGCGACGTTTGCGTGGGGAAATCACACGCGCACAATGCACCTTGGCCTTCAACAGAGATTCGGGCAGCGCGAACTCTTCCAAGGCTTTGGGCGGTATGGCACCACCACAGGGCTTAATCCGGCCCTCACGGTCGAGCAGCAGCACGCTGCGCCCTGCACGCGCCAGATCCCAGGCGGCTGTAGCTCCGGCTGGCCCACCGCCAACGATGACGGCTTCGAAAGTTTGCATTGTCACGTCCCCTTGCCGCCCGCAAAAGGACGACTCGATCAGACCTTGAGCGCCGCGCTCGGCGCGCGCTCACCTTCCCCCGTACGACCCAGGCTGGCCATTAGGCGCATCGCCCAAAGGAACAAGCCGGCCTGAGCCGTGAAGACTGCAGCATACGCTGGGACGGGTGAGCCCACCAAGGCGCGCACTACGTCCACCCCCAGTGTGCCTAAAAATCCACCCAAGCCAAAGGCAATGGCCTGCGCTGCTCCCCACAGACCCATGCGCGTGCCCTCACGCTGGGCCTGTCCTTGGCCGGCTAAATCCATCATCGAGCCAATCGCTGATACGGCGAAGGCGCCATTGGCCAACCCCAGCAAAAAGACCGAGGCATGCAGCGGCCAGGGCGGGCCGGTCAGCGCGGCCATGACCAAATTGACCAAGGCCAGCGCGGACAGCACGCAGCCACTCAAGGTCCAAAAGCGCAGCGAGCCCAAACGGGGCCCACCAATCACCGAACAGAAAAAACCCACCACCAACATGCCGGCCAACACGCCGGAGTGCTGCAAGCCCGACAGCTGCGTGGACTGCCCCGGAGTGAGCCCAAAAACAATGCCTGCGAAGGGCTCCAAAATGAGGTCTTGCATGCTGTAAGCCAGCATGGACACAAACACAAAGGCCGTGAACAGCCGCGCCTGTGGCTCCTCCCACACCTGTCTTAATGCCTGCCGGAACGGCAGACGCGCGGCTTCGCTTGCGCTGGGTTGAGCCGAATCAGCAGGTGCTGTGCCCGCCATATCCGCTTCCATGCCCCAGAGGGCAACAATGGTGAGCAATACCGCCCCCACACAAACCACCGCAGCAACAATCACCAGACGCTGCGCCGAAAATGGATCCAGGAAATGTCCGGCCACACCGGCCGTCACAATGAAGCCCACAATCATCATCAGCCAGACCAAAGCGGCAGCGGCGGCCCGCCGCTGCGGACTGACCCGTTTCGCGAGCAAGGCCAATAAAGAGGTTCCGCTCGCACCCACACCCGCGCCAATGAGCAAAAAGGCCACTGTGGCAAGGAGAATGCCGGGAACAACCTGCGTGCCCATCCACGCCGTGGCCACCGCGGCCAGAAAACCGCCCAAAGCCAAAACCACCATGCCGCCCAGAACCCAGGGCGTGCGCCGTCCGGCAACATCAGAGCCATAGCCAAACCGCGGACGCAGCAGCTGTACTGCGTAATGCAGCCCCACCAAAGCGCCAGGCAACATTGCGGGCAAGGACCACTCCACCACGATGACCCGATTCATGGTTGAGGTGGTGAGCACCACAATGGCGCCCAAGGCGGTCTGCACCAAGCCCAAACGCAAGATCCCTGGCCAGCTCAACCATGCACCCATCAGATTCCACCTCCCAAACTCCGTAGTGCCAATGCGCTCACCAACATGCCCCATACATAGAGGCTGGTTCCGGTGGCGTTATACCAGGGCGCTCGCGCGCGCGGTTGCTCCAATAAGCGCAACATCAGCGCCCATTGGGCCAAAAGTAGGAGTACGACTAAAGTTGCATAACCCACTGTTCCCCAGTGCAACAGCAGCCCAATCACGACCAGTTGGGGCAAAGTCATCACCCAGCAAGCCACTCTGGCGGCCCGGTCCACACCCAGCTGTGCGGGCAGTGAGGCCAAGCCCATTTGCAGATCGCCCTCGACGGATTTGAAGTCATTCAGCGTCATGATGCCGTGCGCGCCCAGGCTGTAGAGCAAGGCGAGTTGCAGGATCGGGGCCGGTGGCAAGCCATTGAGCATGACGGCGGCGCCAGCAAACCAAGCCAGCCCTTCATAGCTCAAGCCCACGGCGGCATTCCCCCACCATCCATTGCGCTTCAAACGCAGCGGCGGCGCGCTGTAAATCCAGGCCAAAACCACGCCCAGCAAGGCTGCTCCAAAGACCCAAGGCCCCAAAACCCAGGCCACGAGCAGCGACACCATCGTCCAAAAAATGGCGATATACAGCCCCCAACGACCGGGAATCCGCCCCGAAGGAATCGGCCGTTGCGGCTCGTTGATGGCATCCACATGGCGGTCATACCAGTCATTCACGGCCTGGCTGGTCGCCACGAGCAAGGGACCCGACAGCACCACCCCTGCGGCCACTTCGCCCCAACGGCCCGCCATGGGCTGCGCCGCAGACACAGCCCCACAAGCAAAGGCCCACATGGGGGCAAACCAGGTAATGGGCTTGAACAGTTCAAGAATCGCTCGCGGCGATGGTGTGGACATCAACATGCCTCCGTAGGTTGGGGCAAACGCTAGTGTTGGGGTGCGCCAGCGTCAACTCGGCCAAGCCGTGTTGACAGTCGTCGAAAGATGGGTCCACTCTAGACCCATACCCTACGGGGTGGACGCAGATGACCGACCAAGGCTGACAAACCCTGATCGATGCGCCGACTTCCGTAGTGGGGGGTAGGTTTGTTTTCGGGGACAATTTAGCTATGCGGGACTCAACGGTCCGGCCCTCAGGTCGGCGTCCCCTTTACAGCGTCGCCGAGCGTGAGCGTCGGGACGCGACTCCATGGACCCTGGTCCAAGGAGTTTTGGCACCACTGCAGTTCGTGGTGTTTTTGGTCAGCTTGGGCCTGGTGATTCGGTTCATGCTCAGCGGCCAGGGCTATGAGCTGGCCACGCTCTCTGTCGTGGTCAAAACCCTCGTGCTCTACCTAATCATGATCACCGGAGCCATCTGGGAACGTGTGGTCTTTGGCCAATATCTTTTTGCCCCCGCCTTCTTCTGGGAAGACCTGATGAGCATGCTGGTGCTGGCCTTACACAGCGCCTACCTCGTCGTCCTCATTGGAGGTTGGTGGCCTCCGGCCGCTGAAATGGCCTTGGCCTTAGCGGCCTATGCCAGCTATGTGATTAACGCCGCCCAATTCTTACTGAAGCTCAGGGCGGCGCGGCTAGAACAGCCTGCTCCTGCGCTTGCTGGAGCTCCATCATGACGGCCGAAGTCGCCATAGCCCCACCGCAGCAAGGCTGCGTAGACCTGGACAGCGTCATCCGTGAGCGCGGCCAACGCGAGGTATTCTGCGGCCTCACCGGCATTGTCTGGCTGCACCGCAAGATGCAGGACGCCTTCTTCTTGGTGGTGGGTTCACGCACCTGTGCCCATCTCATTCAATCCGCAGCCGGGGTGATGATCTTCGCCGAGCCCCGCTTTGCGACCGCCATCCTGCAGGAACGTGATTTAGCCGGCATGGCTGACTGCAACGATGAGCTGGATCGTATTGCCGCCCAGCTACTGGCCCGCCGGCCGGACATTCGCACCTTATTCCTGGTGGGCTCCTGCCCCTCCGAAGTCATCAAGCTAGACCTGAGCCGGGCCGCCGAACGACTCTCCCAGCAGCATGCCGGGCGCGTGCGGGTACTGAACTATTCCGGCTCGGGCATCGAAACCACCTTCACCCAGGGCGAGGACAACTGCCTACAGGCTCTGGTACCGGAAATGCCGGCTGCTGATGTGGACCAGCTCTTGGTCGTAGGCACCTTGGCCGATGTGGTTGAGGATCAGTTCCGACGCCTACTCAAAGCGATCGGCATCGCCAAGGTGGAGTTCCTCCCCGGCCGACAGGCGGGGGACTTACCGGCCGTGGGCCGCGGCACGCGGGTCTTGCTGGCCCAGCCCTTTTTGGGTGAAACCGCCCGAGCGCTGATCAAGCGCGGCGCCACACTCCTGGCAGCCCCTTACCCCTTCGGCGCTCAAGGCACCTTGGCATGGCTGCATGCCGCAGCCAAGGCCTTCGATATCTCCGCCGACACCGTGGAAGCGGTTGCCGCTGCGCCAGCGCAACGGGCGCGGCAAGCCGTGCAACGTTATGCCAAGGCATTGGCCGGTAAACGCATCAGCTTTATGCCCGACTCTCAATTAGAAATTCCGCTAGCGCGCTTCCTTCAGGAGGAATGCGACATGCAGCTGGTGGAAGTGGGCACGCCCTATTTGGATCGACAGGTCGTTGAGGCCGAGTTGCAACGGTTGCCCGCACACACGCGTTTAGCTGAAGGCCAGGACGTAGATTGCCAGCTAGACCGGGTCTACGCGGACCGCCCTGACCTGGTGGTCTGCGGGCTAGGACTGGCCAACCCATTAGAGGCCCAGGGCATGGCCACCAAGTGGTCTATTGAACTGGTTTTCAGCCCCATTCACGGCTTTGAACAGGCTGGCGATTTGGCCGAACTCTTTGCCCGACCGCTGGATCGTCGCCAGCGTTTGCGAGTGTAGCTATGGAATTAGCGCTCTGGACCTATGAAGGACCGCCCCATGTTGGGGCCATGCGAATCGCCACATCCATGCAGGATGTGCATTACCTGCTGCATGCTCCCCAGGGCGATACCTACGCCGACCTGTTGTTCACCATGATCGAGCGGCGTGACCAACGTCCGCCGGTGACCTACACCACTTTTCAAGCACGCGACCTGGGCGGGGATACCGCCAACTTGGTGGTGGACATGCTGCGCCGGACCTATGCGCGCTTCCAGCCTCAGGCCTTGCTCGTCGGTGAATCCTGCACGGCAGAACTCATTCAAGATCAACCGGGCTCGCTGGCTCGCGGCATGGGCATTCCCGTCCCGGTCATTCCGCTGGAACTTCCTGCATATTCGCGTAAAGAGAACTGGGGCGCCGCGGAAACGCTGTACCACCTCGTTCGCGGTCTGCTCAAGGATCAGCCCACGCCAACGCGTGACGGCCTCCAGCACCGACGGCCGCGCGCCAATATTTTGGGCCCATCGGCGCTGGGTTTTCGCTGCCGCGATGACGTGGTCGAAGTACGCAAGCTACTCGATAGCATTGGGGTCGATACCCATGTGGTTGCTCCAGAAGGGGCGACCGTGGCCGACTTACTCCGGTTGCCCGAAGCAGACTGCAATATCTGCCTGTACCCCGAGGTAGCGCGCACCGCCTGCAGCTGGCTCAAGCGCCAGTTCGGCATGCCCATGGTGGAAACCGTCCCCATTGGCGTCGGCGCCACGCAAGACTTCCTGCGGGAAGTGGCCGCCCTGTTCGATCTGGATATCGAGGCGCAGCTCCAGCAGCAGGCCACCCGCCTGCCCTGGTATTCCCGATCCGTTGACTCCACCTACCTCACCGGCAAACGGGTCTTCATCTTTGCCGATGCCACCCACGCGATTGCAGCGGCAAGAGTTGCTCGCGACGAAATGGGCTTTGAGGTGGTGGGACTGGGCAGCTACAGTCGGGAACAAGCCCGCTCTGTGCGCGCCGCAGCGACGGAGTACGGGCTGGAAGCGCTCATTTCCGACGACTACCTGGAAGTCGAAGCCGCCATCGCCGAGCTGCAACCCGAGCTGGTCTTGGGGACGCAGATGGAGCGTCATATTGCCAAACGCCTCGGAATTGGTTGCGCGGTGATTTCGGCCCCCGTCCATGTGCAGGATTTCCCCGCACGCTACTCCCCGCAGATGGGTTTCGAAGGGGCCAATGTGCTCTTCGATACCTGGGTGCATCCCCTGGTGATGGGTTTGGAAGAGCATCTGCTGGGCATGTTCCGCGACGACTTCGAGTTTCACGATGGTGCCGCCGCCTCGCACCTGGCCGCAGAAGGGCATCACAGCCGCGCCGAGCAGCCGGAAGCCGTGACCGACGCCGGCGAAACCCCTACCCAAGATCAGGGCTGGACCGCAGAAGCCGAGCAAGAGCTCAAGAAAATTCCGTTTTTCGTCCGCGGCAAAGCACGCCGCAACACTGAGGCCTACGCGGCAGAGCGCGACCTTAGCGCCATCACACTGGACGTGCTCTACGAGGCTAAAGCACATTATGGCCGCTAAACCCGCACCCTTACGCTTCGTCATCGTGACGCTAGACCGTCACCTGCATGCCGCAGCTCAGCGGGTGGAGCAGCGCCTACGCAGCACATTGCCTGGCTTGGAATTACAAGTGCACGCGGCAGCCGATTGGGACACCAACCCACAATCTCTGGAGCAAGCCCGTCACGACATCTTGCACGGCGATGTGGTGTTGGCCTCGATGCTGTTCTTGGAAGATCACTTCCGACCGATTCTGGACGTACTGCAGATTCGCCGCGATCGCGCCGGTGGCGTGGTGGGCTGTATGTCGGCTGGCGAAGTGGTGCGGCTGACCCGCATCGGCAAGCTGGACATGAGTCAGTCCCAAGGCGGACCACTGGCCTTACTCAAACGCCTCCGCGGCAAGCGGGGCACGAGCAGCGAAGCCGGCAACAGTTCCGGGGCTCGGCAAATGGCCATGCTGCGGCGTCTACCGCGTATCTTGCGATTTATTCCTGGGACCGCCCAGGATCTGCGCGCTTACTTTTTAACCATGCAGTACTGGTTGTCGAGTTCTGATGAGAACTTGCAAGGCTTGGTACAGCTACTCATCAACCGCTACCCCCCTCAGTCCCACGACCGGCTGCGTGGAACACTGAAGGTGCAGGAGCCGACGGAATATCCGGATGTAGGCCTGTATCACCCCCGCCTGAAGAAGCGCATCACCGACAACTTAGCCGAGCTGCCTAAGCATGCCGGCCCGTCGGTGGGCAGGGTTGGCCTGCTGGTGATGCGCTCCTATGTCTTAGCCGGCGACACGGCACATTACGATGCCGTCATTGGCGCCTTAGAGGCGCGCGGCCTGGAAGTCGTCACCGCCTTCGCCAGCGGGCTGGATGCGCGTCCAGCCGTTGAGGCCTACTTTCTTAACCAAGGCCAGAGCCGCATAGATGCCTTGCTCTCGCTCACCGGCTTTTCCTTGGTCGGCGGCCCCGCCTACAACGACGCTAGCGCCGCAGAAGCTCTGCTCAAGCAGCTAGATGTGCCCTACCTTGCGGCGCAGCCCTTAGAGTTTCAAAGCCTGCAGCAATGGGAACATTCCGAGCGCGGCCTCATGCCCGTGGAGGCCACCATGATGGTGGCAATCCCAGAGCTGGACGGCGCAACTGGCCCCATAGTTTTTGGTGGCCGCGGCAGTGACGGCGCTGCGATGCAGGCCCATGCCGAACGCACCAACATGCTCGCCGGCCGCGTCGCCCGCTTGGTTGCGCTACGTCGCCGCCCCGCCCAGCAACGCAAGCTGGCCATTAGCTTATTCTGCTTTCCACCTAATGCCGGCAACATCGGCACCGCCGCCCATATTGCGGTGTGGGAATCGCTGCTGAACACCCTCCGCGCTCTCCAGCAGCAGGGCTATACGGTGGACTGCCCAGACACGGTGGATGAATTGCGCCAAGCCATCTTGGAGGGCAATGCGGCCCAGTACGGCACGCATGCCAATGTGCACACCTTAATTCGTGCCGATGACCATGTCCGCCGCGAGGCCCACCTCAAAGACATCGAGTCCGCCTGGGGTCCAGCTCCTGGCCGTCAGCTCAGCAATGGCCGCGACATTTTCGTGCTGGGCGCGCAGTTCGGCCAGATTTTCGTCGGTATTCAGCCCGCTTTTGGCTACGAAGGCGATCCCATGCGTTTGCTCTTTGAAAAAGGCTTCGCACCTACCCATGCCTTCAGCGCCTATCATCGCTACATCCATGACGACTTTGGCGCCGATGCCGTCCTGCATTTCGGCACCCATGGCGCGCTGGAGTTCATGCCGGGTAAACAAGCGGGCCTCAGTGCTCAGTGTTGGCCAGACCGGCTGATTGGCGACCTGCCCAACTTCTATTTGTATGCCGCGAACAACCCTAGCGAAGGCTTAATTGCCAAGCGCCGTTCTGCCGCCACCTTGGTGAGTTACCTCACCCCACCCATGGCCCAAGCCGGGCTATACAAGGGCTTGGTAGATTTGCAGGAGTCACTGCAGCGCTGGCGCGAACTCGCACCGGATGATCAGCAAAGCCGGGCCACTCTGGCGCCCCTCATTCAAGCGAGTGCAGCCACCTTAGACATGGCTGAGCTGGAGCCAGTTTGGGATGCCCAATCCGAAGAGCAGATTGATGCACTGCGCGAACACGTGGCGGAGTTACAGCGCACGCTGATACCTCAGGGCCTGCATGTGTTGGGACAAACACCAGACCGGGATACCCGCAAGGAGTGGTTACAAGCCCTGCAAAGCGCATTGAGTGAGGATGGGGCCACGCAGCCGTCCATCAACTGGGAACGCCTCTTGGATGATCCCGAGCAGGCTACCGACTGCCCAGAAATGCTGCGCCAAACCAGCGCCGGACTCGCGCAACAGTCCGAAATTGGCGCTTTGCTGAAGGCTTTAAACGGGGGCTTTGTCCCCCCGGCCCCGGCTGGCGACTTACTGCGCACCCCCGAGTTACTGCCCACAGGGCGCAACCTGCACGGCTTTGACCCGTTCAAACTGCCGTCATCCCATGCCATGGTGGAGGGTGAGCTGCAGGCGCAAATCCTGCTGGATCGATATGCCGCCGATGGTCATGCGCACCCGCGCAGCATTGCTTTGGTGCTGTGGGGCACCGACAACCTCAAAACCGAAGGTGGTCCCATTGCTCAAGCTCTGGCCCTCATGGGCGCACGCCCCCGCCGTGACAGCTTTGGTCGCCTCGCTGGGGCAGAGCTTATTCCCCTAGCCGAGCTGGGACGGCCGCGGATCGACGTGCTGATCACCTTGTCGGGCATCTTCCGCGACTTACTGCCCATGCAAACGCAGATGTTGGCCGAAGCCGCCTTCCTGGCTGCCAGTGCTGATGAGGCTCCAGTAGATAACGCCATACGCGCCCATGCCCTGGCCTATCAGCAAGACCATGACTGTGACCTTGAAACAGCGGCTCTGCGCGTATTCTCAAACGCCGACGGCAGCTACGGCGCCAACGTCAATCAGCTACTGGACTCTAGCGCCTGGGGCAGCGAGGACGAGTTGGCTGAAACCTACAGCCAGCGCAAGTGTTTTGCTTACGGCCGCCGCGGCAAAGTGTGCAAGCAGCCCGAGCTACTCCAGGCCACGCTGGCCCAGGTAGAGCTGACCTACCAAAACCTGGAATCCGTGGAGCTGGGAGTCACCACCATCAATCACTACTTCGACACGCTCGGTGGAATTAGCCGCTCGGTACAGCGGGCCACCGGGCAAGAAGTGCCGGTATATATCGGCGATCAGACCAGCTCCAGCGGGACCGTACGCAGCCTGTCCGAACAGGTCGCCCTGGAAACCCGCACCCGCATGCTTAACCCCAAATGGCATGAAGGCCTATTGGAGCATGGCTATGAAGGGGTGCGACATATCGAAGAGCACATCACCAACACCATGGGTTGGTCGGCGACCACCGGCCAAGTCCAGCCCTGGGTCTACAAACAACTCACCCAAACCTTTGTTTTGGATACGGCCATGCGTGAACGCCTGGCCCAATTGAATCCGACGGCCTCGGCCAAACTGGCCAACCGCCTTATTGAAGCTCACGAACGCGCCTACTGGCAGCCCGACGAGGAGACGCTAGCCGCATTACGCGAAGCCGGCGCCGAATTGGAAGACCGGGTCGAAGGAATAGGACTCGAGGTACACACCGCATGATGACCACCACCGTCCCGATCAGCTCCATTCAACGTCCCCGTAAACATGCCCCACCGGATGGTGAAGGCAGCGTCCAGGTGCAACTCGATGGAGATGACACCATCGGCCAAGCCAAAGTGTTTGCGGTGTACGGCAAAGGGGGCATTGGCAAAAGCACCACCTCCAGCAACCTCTCTGTGGCCTTCACCAAGTTGGGCAAACGGGTGCTCCAGATTGGCTGCGACCCCAAACATGACTCCACCTTTACGCTGACCAAAACTCTGGTTCCTACGGTCATCGACACTTTAGAGTCGGTCGACTTCCACCCCGAAGAGCTACAACCCGAAGACTTCGTTTATGAGGGGTACAACGGGGTGATGTGCGTGGAAGCTGGCGGACCTCCAGCCGGTACTGGCTGCGGGGGCTATGTGGTTGGCCAAACGGTCAAGTTGCTCAAACAACACCATTTACTAGAAGACACCGATGTGGTGATTTTCGACGTCCTTGGAGATGTGGTCTGTGGCGGCTTTGCCGCTCCATTGCAGCATGCTGATCGGGCTTTGATTGTGTCGGCCAACGATTTTGATTCCATCTTTGCGATGAACCGCATCGTCGCGGCCATTCAGGCCAAGGCCAAGAACTACAAGGTGCGCCTGGGTGGCGTCATTGCCAACCGTAGTGCGGGCACCGACCAAATTCAACGCTTTAATGAGCGGGTGGGCATGCAAACGCTGGCCCATTTCCCCGACCTGGACGATATCCGCCGCTCGCGGCTGAAGAAGTCCACCCTGTTCGAAATGGAGCCGAACCCGGCCTTGGAGGCCGTCCAAAACGAGTACTTGCGCATGGCACAAGCACTCTGGGATGGCACAGATCCGCTGGTTCCCGAGTCGCTCAAGGACCGTGAAATCTTCGACCTGCTGGGGTTTGACTGATGAGTGCAGCGCCTCCTTCAGCACCCTCGGCCTATTTGCAGCGACGCGGCCTACTCGAAGATTACTTCGACCGCACGGCCGCCGATGCCTGGGCTAAGCTCACCAGTGACGCTCCCGTGAGCGGAATCCGCGCCACAGTCCGCGCTGGCCGGGACCAAATGCGCAACCACCTGCTCAGTAATCTGCCACAGGACATGCAGGGCCAACGCCTACTGGATGCAGGCTGCGGCACCGGCATGCTGGCCATCGAAGCCGCACAACGCGGTGCCCATGTGGTGGCCATCGACCTGTCGCCCACTTTGGTCCAGCTGGCCGAGGAACGTACGCCCAAGGGTTTGGCCGGACGCATCGACTACGCCGCGGGCGACATGCTGGATCCGCAATGGGGTCAGTTTCATTACGTCGTTGCAATGGATTCGCTCATTCATTACCAACGCTTGGATATGGCGCGCATGGTGGCCCAACTGGCGCAGCGGGCCGACATTGGCCTGCAATTCACCTTTGCCCCACGCACCGTCTTGCTCTCCATCATGCACGCGGTGGGGCGCTTGTTCCCGCGTGCCAACCGAGCACCAATGATCGAGCCCGTCACACCACAGGCCTTGCGCAAGACCTTGGCCGAGCAGCCTGAACTCGCCAATTGGATCGCCCGTGACAGCCTGCGTGTGCACAGCAGCTTCTACATCTCCGAAGCCTTGGAGCTGGTCCACGCATGAAGACCTTGCAGCAAAAGTGGGCCCGGAGCTGGATGCAGATCAGCCCGCGGATGCTGCCCTTTGCCGACGCTGCCAGCGAAGAGCTACCACTGCCACGCCTCTTACGCTTAGCCCTATTCCAAGTCAGCGTGGGTATGGCTGTGGTCTTGCTCAGCGGAACGCTGAATCGGGTCATGATCCTGGAACTGGGTGTACCCGCTTGGCTAGTGGCTTTGATGGTCTCCCTGCCCTTGTTATTCGCGCCGGCCCGTGCCCTCATCGGCTTTCGCTCGGACACCCACCGCTCGGCTTTGGGCTGGCGTCGGGTTCCCTACATCTGGTTTGGCAGCCTGCTGCAGTTCGGTGGCCTGGCCATCATGCCCTTTGCCTTAATCATTCTCTCCGGCGACTCTAATGGCCCCGCTTGGCTAGGGCCCGCCGCTGCCGCGCTGGCTTTTCTACTCACCGGTATTGGCCTGCACACCACCCAAACTGCGGGCTTAGCGCTGGCTACCGACTTAGCGCCGGTCCAGAGCCGGCCGCGGGTGGTCGCTTTGCTCTATGTGATGCTGTTGGTCGGCATGGGAGTTAGCGCCTTGCTATTTGGGGCTCTATTGGCTGATTTCAGTCAAATTCGCCTCATCCGAGTGGTGCAGGGAGCAGCGGCGCTCACCATGCTGCTCAACGGCGTCGCCTTGTGGAAGCAAGAAGTGCGTGACCCCGCGCGCACCCGCAGCGACCAGCCACGCCCAAGATTCAGACAGATTTGGCGGCAGTTTATCGCCCAGCCTGGTGCCAGCCGCTACTTGCTGGCCGTGATGCTGGGGACGGCTGCCTTCAGCATGCAGGATGTGCTGCTGGAGCCTTATGGCGGGGAAATTCTGGGCCTGAGCGTCAGTGCGACCACCGTACTAACCGCGCTATTGGCGGGTGGAACATTGCTGGCCCTGGCCTGGGCAGCACGCCGCCTCGCTCGTGGGGCAGACCCCATGCGTCTCGCAGCATTAGGCAGCCTGTGCGGCATCGTCGCCTTTGCTGCCGTGATTTTTGCAGCGCCATTAAATACCACCGAACTATTCCGCGTGGGCACAGCCCTGATTGGCTTCGGCGGCGGCCTATTTGCCGTTGGCATGCTGTGCAAAGCCATGGAGTTCAGTGATGGCGAAGGCAGCGACAGCGGCCTGAGCCTAGGCGCCTGGGGCGCCGCTCAAGCCACAGCGGCAGGTCTAGGCCTGGCTTTGGGAGGCGGGCTGCGCGATGCCACCAATCACCTTGTCAACCAAGGTCTGTTTGGCACGGCATTAGAAAGCCCGCTCGCTGGTTATAGCTTGGTCTATCACCTGGAAATTGGTTTGTTGTTCATCACGCTGGTCGCTTTAGGCCCGCTGGTCCGGCCTGCGCATGGGCCCACAAATGCGCGCTCTTCGGAATTCGGTTTGGCCGAGTTCCCCAGTTAGTTATCAAAGGAGGTCCAGGTCATGACTGGAGCCATCACAAGCAATATCGATGTCGCCCAAATGGTGCTGTACGTCTTTTGGGTTTTCTTCGCCGGTTTGATCTTCTACCTCCACCGTGAGAACAAGCGCGAGGGGTACCCCTTGGAATGCGATCCGCCCCTGGGCCCCCGCAACCGTAGCGTGGGCTTTCCGGACCTTCCTGACCCCAAAACCTGGATCTTGGCCGATGGCAGTACGCTGCAGGCCCCACGCCCAGAAAAGCCAGCTCCAGAGCTACAAGCACGCAAGGCCTATAACTTTCCTGGGGCTCCTCTGGATCCAGTCGGTGACCCTCTCAGTGCTGGCGTCGGCCCAGGCAGTTATGCCCAGCGGGATGATGAGCCCGATCTGATGTGGGACGGTAGCGTACGCATGGCGCCAACCCGCTTGGCCACCGAGTTTCATGTGGACGAGAACGACCCAGACCCCCGCGGCATGCCTGTCTGGGGTCTGGACGGCGAAGCTGCCGGGGAGGTTGTCGATTTCTGGGTCGATAAGGCTGAGCCACGCATCATCTTTTTAGAGATGGCCCTGGCCAGTGACGGTACCCACGTCCTCATTCCGATGAACTTCGTGAACCTGCGCAAAAACCCACAACGGGTGCAGATAGACGCTCTCAAAGCCGAACAGTTCGCTGGTATTCCTCGCCTCAAAGACCCCGACCAAGCCACTCGCTTGGAAGAGGACAAAATCATGGCGTATTACGGTGCCGGCACGCTCTACGCCACCCAAGACCGTCTGGAGCCATTGTTGTGAGTCATGACGAATACGCCGTAGAACCCATTCCGGGCCTACCGGAAGAGCCACCGCGTGGCGAAGTCATTCTTTGGCAGGGCCGCCCCCAGTGGTGGCCTACCGCGCGGCGCGCTTTTCAAATCAACAAGGTCGCCTTGTATTTCGTGGTCTTGGGAGTCTTCGGCGTCAGTAGCGGCCTACGGGAGGGGCTTACTTGGTCGGCGTCCATCCAAAACAGCCTGGGTATTTTGGTGCCCGCTCTGCTGGGGCTCGGTCTGTTGGCCGCGTTAGCCTATGGCTATGCCCGCATGACCGTCTATACCTTGACCACCTCCAGGTTGGTGATTCGCTCTGGGATTGCGCTGCCAACAACGGTCAATATTCCCTTTGCCCAGGTGCAATCAGCCGGCCTGAAAATACATGCCGATGGCAGTGGCGATATCCCCATGCAATTGGTACCAGAGGCTGCCGTCAGCCGCTTGGTGCTCTGGCCCCATGTGCGGCCCTGGCATTGGCGCAAGGTCCAGCCCATGCTGCGTGGTCTTAATGACCCCCAGCGTGTAGCCGAACTGTTGAGCACTGCCCTGCGTGCCAAGTTGCATGCAGATGTGGCGGCTCCGGCCAGCCAGTGGACCCCTGCATCCATGGCGCAGCCAGGCTCCACCGCGGTCAGCATGCGCGCATGAGCAAAGCCGCACGTTTTCCACAATGGGTGCTCTGGGCGGCAGGAGCCCTACTCGGTGTGGTCTTGCTGCTCGTGTTCAGCTACAACGATGCTGTGCAAGAGCCTGCCAGCACTGCCCAAACTCACACCAAACGCGAGCTGTACTTTGCCGACAGGCACGATGGTGCAGTGGAAGTGCGCGTGCGTGACCTCCAAGGCGTGTGGCTGTCGCAGAGCACTCTGGAGCCAGGCGCCGACGGTTTTGTGCGCAGCATGATTCGTGGCCTGATGCGTGAGCGCAAGGCCCACAACATGGCTTTGCCGCACCCTTTTGAGCTCATTCAGCACCGCGACGGAGCGCTGGTGCTTTACGACCCGCTGACCCAGCGGCAGATCTTGCTGCAAGCCTTTGGCCCCACCAATGCCCAAAGCTTTGCACGCTACTTAGAAGCCCCAACCCAGGCGGCACAGCTATGATCGGGGCTCTACTCTGGAAACGCGAACGTATTCGTGTGCCCTGCACGGTGGAAATCGAGCATTCCTGTGAATACCTCGAAGCTCATGTAGAGCTGCAGGGCTACACCGTCGAGCCCGGCGACGAAGTGCTAGTTCATGCCCCGCCGCAGTCCGTACCCTTTGGGCAGCGGCAGACCTTTTCCCGCGAAGCTACGGTGACGCGCGCCCGCTGGTGGACGCGGCTTTGGACCCGCATTCGCAGCCAATTAGAAACACTGGAGCTCTTTGAAGTGAGCTTCAGCCCCCGGAGATATCTATGAGTGAAGCGCACATGGGCAACCAAGCCCGCAACGAAACCACCCAAAGCGCCCAGCAGGACACTCTGCTGAGCCCGCACTTCTACACCACTGATTTCGACGCCTTGGATCGTTTGGATGTCTCACCGGTACAAAGTGAGTGGGACATCATCATGGGCGAGCTGCGCGATGATGTGAATGCCGGGCACTTTCAGCGTGAAGGCGACTTCAAAGACTTTGTGGAGCGTATGTCGCCCGAATTGCGTAAAGAGTTTTTGGACTTTTTGACCAGCTCAGTCACCGCCGAGTTTTCCGGCTGTGTGCTGTACAGCGAGATCAAGCGGCGGGCAAAAAACCCTATTGTCAAAGAAGTCTTCGGCCTGATGGCTAGGGATGAGGCCCGCCATGCCGGTTTCATCAACGAGTCGCTCAAAGACTTTGGCATGCGGGTGGATTTGGGCTTTCTGACCAAGGCCAAAAAGTACAAATACTTCCAGCCCAAGTTCATTTTCTACGCCACTTACCTCTCCGAAAAAATAGGCTACGCGCGCTACATCAGCATTTTCCGGCAACTCGAGGCCCATCCCGAGTTACGAATTCACCCCATATTTGACTGGTTCGAGCGCTGGTGTAATGACGAGTTCCGGCATGGAGAGGTGTTTGCCCTGCTCCTGCGCGCCAACCCCAAGCTACTCCAGGGTCGCAACAAACTGTGGGTGCGCTTTTTCACCTTGGCTGTGTTTTCGACCATGTATGTGCGCGACCACAACCGGCCCCATTTCCACGCCGCTTTGGGTTTGGACATCGGTGAGTACGACCGCAAGGTACTCGCGATCACCAGCGAGATCACCAAACAGGTTTTCCCCATTCAGTTAGACCTGGATCACCCTCGCTTTCAGCAAGGTCTGGACCAACTGGTTCATATCAATCAAAGCATGGCAGCCCTTGAGCAGGCCGGAGGCATGCTAAATACCCTCAAGCGCGCCGGACTAGGACTGCGCGCCGCGATTGTCTTCGTCCGCCTATATCTGCGCCCGGCCAAAACCCAGAGTCTGCCGCGCGATATTCGCCTGCAGCCCACCTGGTAAGCCGCCGATGTGGCTAGCGATCATTTGCGCCGTGCTTAGCTGGTGGCTGAGCACGGGCGTGATCGTGTACCTGAATCTGCAGGGTGCGCATAGCCGTTATCTGAGCTTTGCCGCCGCCACTTTCATAGCGGGTCTGGCACTTTGGGCCGCGCATTGGACTGCTGCTGACAGCAGCATCATGGCAACTTACCTGGGCTTTGCCTGCGGTCTGGCCCTGTGGGGTTGGCAAATCATGAGCTACTTCATGGGCTACATCACAGGCCCCGTCAAAGCGCCGCTTCGTCAAGGCAGCAGCCCTGGCAGTCGCTTCGCTCAAGGCTTAGGCACAAGCCTGCACCATGAGCTCGTTATCCTGGCCTTGGCAGCCGCTTTAGCGATAGTGAGTTGGGGCCAAGCCAACCCGACCGCGCTCTACACCTACCTTATCTTGTGGAGCATGCACACCAGCGCCAAGCTGAATATGTTCTTGGGTGTGCGCAATTTGTACTTGGAGTTTCTGCCCGCCCGCCTCAGTTATCTGCGCAGTTACCTGCGCCGGCGCCGCGGCAACTGGCTACTCCCCCTCTCCTTGCTGCTCGGGCTACTGGGCACCACAGCTCTGATCCAAATGGCCATGCAGGCTGCCCCATCAAGTGCAGCGATGGTTCAAGCCAGCCTGTTGGCCACACTGCTAGGGCTAGCGACTTTGGAACATGTGATGCTGGTGATCCCTTTGCGGGTCAGCGCGCTATGGGACTGGAGCGTACCGGCTGCAGAAACCTGAGTTGGGAACCGCCCGGCTCCTCTGAGCATGGCTTGCGCCTGAGCTGAGGCTTACTCCGCTAGCTACTTGCAGAGCAATTACGACATTTGGTCTGCAGCGCTGGAGCAGTTAGAATTTGTGCACTGCACATGGCAGCGTCCCCGCGCTGCCGGAGAACCAACCCGGCTCGAAGCTTGCATGGCTTGAGTCTTCGCATTCGCCCCACCAACCCGTGCTTGATAGAGCTGGCTCACTGCACAGAGCAGTGTTGCAGTTCTCTTCAGGGTTGAGGCGAGCATTACGAGCAACATCGCATTTATGTCTAAAGCCCCCCAGCGCCACCCGCTGCATGAGGATCTACTGGCCTTTGTCAGTACCACCGTCATGGTAAGCCTCGGGGTGTACTTACTCTCTCAGGCCGGTCTGATCACTGGCGGCATTGCTGGTCTGTCTTTGCTGGTTAGTGAGCTCACCGGATTGAGCTTTGGCTTGCTCTTCACCGTGTTGAATGCCCCCTTCTACATCCTGGCAGTGATGGAGTTGGGTTGGCGCTTCACTATCAACACCATTTGCTGCGTGGGCATGGTGTCTATTTTTGCCGAGCAGTTATATCGCGTCTTAGAGATCAACTCCCTCAACCCCGCCTTCGCTGCTGTCGCGGGCGGTATGCTCATCGGCTTTGGTATGTTGATTGTGTTTCGTCACCAGGCCAGTCTGGGTGGCGTGGGCATCATGGCTTATTACCTGCAAAACCGGCTGGGATGGCGCGCGGGAGTTGTGCAAATGGTGGTCGATGCGGGCATTTTCGCCGTGGGGCTATTCGTGCTGCCTTGGCCACAGCTCCTGGTGTCATTGTTAGGTGCCTTTACGCTCAATAGCGTACTCGCCGTCAACCACCGTCCGGGGCGCTACCGCGTCGCCTAGGGGGCCACTGCGGGTCAAGAGCGCGGGCTGGCTCAGCCCCAGACCGTCGCCAGGGCGCACCATAAATCACCGTGAGGGCTGGCGATCTGCATCACCGAACATGCACCTCTATAGTCCTCATCCACCGCCCAACGCCACTGCGTCTGACCAATAACCAGCTCGCTCAACAAGGGTGATCGACGTTCGGGCTCTACCAGCGCCCGCGTGCTATCTAAAGCTTTATAAACCGCCTCTTTCAAAGTCCAATGAGCCAAGGGCAGTGCCGCCCAGCTTGGCGCATCCTCGGGATGCGCCACACGCTTCGCAGGATTACGGTGAAGCAGGCGCGCGGTCGACTCGATATCCACGCCCCAGCCACGCAGGCTGCGATCGGAACTGGCAACGAGCACGGCTTCGCGCCGCGTATGGCTGAGTGAAACCAACCACTGCGGAGCATCTTCCAAGTATGCATGGGCGTGGATGGGCCAATGGCGCTGCTCAGGTTGCCTGAGCACATGCGCACCTAAATCGGCGAAGGCCTGCGCCCTTGCCTGCGCTTTGTCCGCGGCATGGGCGAAAATCAACTCACAGTCCACCATCTTGTGCCCAGGACCCAGTGGCAGACTGATGGTGTGGTGTGCCGCAGCGGGCAGTACAACCATGGCTTCCGTCATGACTCGCACCATACCCTGTCCAGGTCGGCTTAGCTCAGGCCGTATTGCGCGAAGAATGGCAACGGCCTCGGGCCAAGCTCTGCTGGCCTGTTAGACTTGCGCCCCAAAACTATCTCCGTGGCCCTGGCTTGGGGCCTGGCCAGCTCAAACCTCACCATGCCTGCCCTGCTCTCCACTTACACACGTCCACTGAAGACGCTGGCTAGCGACTGCGGGGAGCACCATTTGGCGCGCTTCGTACCCCAGGGTTTTGGGCAGCCTGAGCAGCAAAGCTGGGAGATCCCCTTGCGGCATCTAGACCCTGAGCCGCAAGTGGAGATCTGGGCCACCGATCGTCCGCTGCAACACGCTGCCGACGAAGCCGGGATGTGTTGGCGCGAACATAGCGAACTGGCCATGGGCGAGCTGCGCTTGGCGATGTCGACCAACACCGACTTATATTCTCTGGCGCAAGAGGCTTATGCACGCTTATTTGGCTGGCTGCATCAGCGCCCTGGCTGGACACTCTGGCGGGTGTGGCACTACTTTCCCGATATTCATGCTGGGGTAGGCGATGCTGAGGCCTATCGCCGCTTTGTCAGCGGCCGCTACGCCGAGTTCCAGCGCCAACAACTTCCCCTCAGCGCGTATCCCGCGGCCACCGTCATTGGTAGCGACACGGGCGACTTGGTCCTGCACTTTATCGCCGGACGTGCGGCAACCGTAGCTTTAGAAAACCCGCGTCAGGTCAGTGCCTTTTGTTACCCACGCCAGTACGGTCAGCATAGTCCCTCCTTTGCCCGCGCCCGACATTTACGGAGCGACGACTTCGACCAAGTGCCTTTGTTGGTTTCCGGGACCTCTAGCGTAGTCGGCCATCGCTCCACTCATGCTGGGGATTGGCAAGCGCAGCTCAAGGATACGCAAATCAACCTGCAAACCCTTCGCTCCCAGTGCGCAGCCTCATTGCAGCTGCAGTCCTTGCGCCTGTACCTCACACCTCAAGTTCCAGCGGCTACCGCACGCCAATGTCTGCAGGCCCAGGCTCCAGGCAGCCTGCCGCTCATGACCCTTCAGGGAGATGTGTGCAGGGCGGACCTGAGCTTGGAAATCGAAGGCGTTTGGGGACGCTGAGGTTGATTGCCAGCAACAGGGATTAACTCAAGCGTCGATATCGTCTTCGAGCATTTCCAGCACCACCGGTGTGGTGCGGAGCATCCAGGCAAAGCCGCTGCGTTGCTGCTTGGGCCGCCTTGCAACGGCGGAACGCCACGCAGCATATGCCCCCAAAGTGCCCCAGGACAGAGCAAAGTAAAGGCCTAGCCCTTGCGGCCCGGACCACTGCATCATAGCGCCCGCGATAATGGGACCAAGCACAGCGCCGCCGCCGTGAAAAAGCAGCAAACTAGATGCGGCAGCGACGATCTCTTCCGGACGCAAGTGGTCATTACACAGGGCTACACAGGCCGGGTATACGCAAAATCCACTTGCACCCAGCAGAGCCAAACCTGGTAACAACCAAGCCACATCCATCCCAGCCGCTATGCTGAGGTAGATCAGCACACCCGCCACGGTCGCCACCAAACTCAAGCCCAGCAGCACCCAGCGGCGGTCCACACGATCGCCCAGATGGCCGACAGGGATCTGGGCCAAAGCACCTGACATGATGATCACAATCATCAGTGGACCAATGGCGGACGGTGCTTGCCCCAGCTTGCCCAGCATCAAGGGCACCATGCCCCATACTGCTGAAGTCGCGACACCCGATAGCAAGGCACCAACGGCTGCCAAAGGTGCGATCTTCAGCAGGCGCGTCGCGCCAAAACGTGTGTCCGGTCCTAGGGCTGGTTGTGCCAGACCAGTGAGCACCACCGGTGTCAGGGCCAAAGTAATCAAGATAGCCGCCAGGGAGAAAATGGCGAAACCCTCTGTGGGCAGCCAAATCAAAGCGCCTTGAGATGCGGCCAAGGCACTGAAGTTCACCACCATATAACTGGCAAAAACGGTGCCGCGCTGATCGCGCGGCGCCACCACGCTCATCCAGCTTTCGATGACCGCGTAAAGCCCAACCATGGCCACGCCGGTCAGCACCCGCAAGATGGCCCAGGCCCAGGCATCGATAAGCAACACATGCAGCAAGGTGGCGCTGGACGCAACAGCGGAGAACAAGGCAAAAGCACGGATATGCCCCACCCGGTTAATGATCTTCGGCCCCAGCCAGGTGCCCAGTAAAAACCCGGCGAAATAAGCCGACAGCACCAAACCGATGACCGAGTCGCTAAAACCCTCAGCGCTACCGCGCAGGGCGAGTACGGTATTCAAAATACCAACACCGCCCAGCAACAAAGCTGCGCCCATGAGTAATGCGGAAACAGGAACCAGCACGGAAATCATGGGACGAATACTAAGCGGGGTTGATGCAGTATGCATCGGCTCCCCGCTCGGGCCCGCTGGCGATGAGCTCCCGCAAACGCTGACTCGGCCCGTTAATTGCCACATCAAAACGTCTTTGCAGGGGGGTATTTTTCCCGTAGGATCAGGTCAGCTTGATCGCTCATTGATCAAGCGAACCATCTTCTTACTAGGGGGAATACATGAAAAAAGTACTGATCGGTGGCGTCTTGCTGGCTGCATCTGGCATGGCTATGGCCGAGGCACCAGGTGGCCCGAATTGTGGTTGGGGGAACATGGTGTTCCAGGGCCAGTCGGGATTGATCCCGCATCTGGGCGCTTCGCTGACCAATGGCACCTCGGGTAATGCCACCTTCGGCATGACCTCCGGAACCAATGGCTGTTCCACCGACGGTCGCCTGACCTACGGCGGCAAGGAAATGATCAGCTCCCTGATGGGCGAGCTGACCGAAGACGTAGCCCGTGGTGAAGGCGATGCTCTGAACGCAGTCGCCGCGGTGCTGGGCGTTGCTGCCGAAGATCGCGCTCATTTCGCGCAGGTCACGCATCAAAACTTCGAGCGCATCTTCCCCTCTGCTGATACCGACGTGGATAGCGTCATCGCGGCTCTGTATGCCGTGATGGCCGAAGACCAGCGTTTGGCTGCCTACGCCGCCTAAGCACAGCTTGGTATGCCCGGCGGGTCGCAGATCCGCCACTCAGCCCGGACACGGCTCGCCCTGCTCCGGGCTGTTTTTTGTCTTGCTCCTGAGATGTCTTGATGCCATCTGTCTTGCTGCGCCATCTGCTGGCGCTGACGCTGTATCTGGGTTGCTGCACCGCCGCTCAGGCTGATCTGCTCTCTGCCCTCGAGCAGGCCCGCGACCTGCAATTGGCCGATGACCCGCAATGGCGTCAGCTTTTGCACTGGCCTGCCGACCAGCGCCACTCTGAGGTCCGCGACGCCAATTTCTGGCTCAGCGAAGCAGCCCAGCCGGCTGCCGAACTGGCCGCGACCCTCTGGGCTCTGAGCCAGCCCGGCCCCTACACCGAGCAGCACCCTCTGTGTCGGTTCCCGGCCCGCCGTGCTTTTTTGCAATCACGCCTGGATTGGTCCACGACCGCCAACCCTTTGGAAGTGTGCGAGCTGTTGGCCGAGTGGCAGGCTATGGTTCGACCGACCCGCGTGACGCTGGTATTCCCGGCGTATCACTTAAACAGCCCCTCTTCCATGTTTGGTCATACGCTGCTGCGTCTGGACCCACCGGCTGATCCGGGCTGGAGCGATTGGCTGAGCTTCTCGGTGAGCTTCGGCGCCGATATCACCCAACAAGACAATTCCATGCTGTATGCCTGGAAGGGCTTGACCGGGGGCTATCCGGGACGGTTCATCGTCAGCCCCTACTTTGAGAAAATCCAGGAGTACAACGGCATCGAGAATCGCGATGTTTGGGAGTACCCGCTGGATCTCAGCCCGGTAGAGACCACGCGAATGGTGCGCCACCTGTGGGAACTCAAAGACATTGCCTTCGATTACTACTTCTTCGATAAGAACTGCTCCTACCGGGTGTTAGAGATGCTGGAGATTGCCCGTCCGGGTTTAGAGCTCACCGAAGACTTTCGCTGGACGGCCATCCCCATCGACACCATCCGCGCCGTGGGCGAGGCGGGGCTTATCACCCGCCAGGACTACAGGCCGGCGCGCGGCACTCGGCTGGAGGCGAGGCTGGCGGCACTGCCACCAGAGCAGCAACCCTGGGTCAAAAAGCTGGCCGCCGATACCAGCCTGCTAGACCACCCCGACTTTCAGTCACTGCCCGCAGAGCAACAAGCTGTAATCATTGATACCGCCTACGAATACTTGCGGTTCAACAACAGCAAAGCGGCATTACAGCCCGCCGTCGCCGCCCGCAGTCACCGACTGCTGCGGGCCATCAATGCTGGCGTGGCTACGCAGCCAGCAGACCCTCCGCGCCCTGGCGCCCCCGAAGAATCCCACCACAGCCGCCAACTCAGTTTGCGGCTGGGTGAACGCGATGGCCAGGGCTTTTCCGAACTGGGGCTGCGTTGGTCCTTTCATGATCTGGATGACAATGCGCACGGCTTCTTGCGTGGCGCTCAGATCAATATCGGCGCCATGCGCCTGCGCTGGGCTCAGGATCAGCTGCAACTGCAGCAACTGGATCTGGTGAACATCCTTAGCCTCACCCCGCGTGACGCCTTTTTCAGCCCCTGGAGCTGGGGCGTGCGCTTTGGGCTGGAGCGAGCCCCCTTCACCCTAGCTCAGGATTTGGATTGGCACCTCAGCGGAGGCGGCGGCGGTAGCTGGTTCTGGGGGCGCCGTTGGCAGAGCTTCGCCCTACTCCAGGCCCGCGTCGATGCCCCCTGGCATATGGACCGCGACCCGCATCTGGGGCTGGGCCCCGACTTGGGGCTGCTCTACCACGGCTCCAATACGCATTTACTCCTGCGCGCCACCCAGCGCTGGGAGAGTACTGGCCTGACCGAGCAAGAAGCCACGCTACGGGCAACCTGGCATCTCGGCCGCCAGCACAGTCTTCGGCTCAACCTGACCCAGGCCGGCCCACAAGGACAGACGGTGCCGGAATACTGGTTGGGCTGGCAGCACTTTTTCGACTAAGCCCCCCGCTCTGGCCCAACTGCCCGCCTGACCGCTCGCGGTCAGGGCATACCCACGGCGCCGCCTTCGGCTGCGAGCAAGGCATCTACTAGACACAAAGAGATTTCATAGAGATGACACATCCGATGCGTACGATATAACGCCATTGGAGTGCGCGCTCCCCCATTTTGTGCGTGATCACAGGAGAACCCCCATGTCATTGAATATCGATACCAGCCGGCGCAGCCTGCTGCGCGGCTTATTGTTATCTGGTGGCGCAGCGGCCAGTCTGCCGCTGTTACAAGCCTGTCAGGGTGGTCAGTCAGGCGCAGGACTGCGCGAAGGCAGCCCCAACCCCGCCATGGGTGGCGAGCTGTTCATTCCCACCGGCCCGCTGGCCAACATTGGCCCGCTGGGTGAGCCCGATCTCATCGAGGGTATTGCGGTACCAGAAGGTTTTAGCGTCCGCGCCGTGGCTCGCCATGGACTACCTCCGGCGGTGGGCAGCCTTTATCCTTGGCATGCTTTCCCCGATGGTGGCGCCTGCTACCCGCGGGAAAACGGCGGCTGGATTTACACCTCCAACTCGGAAATCCCCGGTATCGGCGGCGTGGGTGCACTGGTCTTTGATCCGGACGGCACCGTCGTCGATGCCTACCCGATTCTGACCAACACCAGCACCAACTGTGCCGGTGGCAGCACGCCCTGGAACACCTGGCTGTCCTGCGAAGAAATTGACACCGGGCTGACTTGGGAAACCGACCCTTACGGCGTTGTTGGTGGCGTGGCCAAGCCCTCTCTGGGCACCTTCAAGCACGAAGCCGCTGCCGTCGATCTGCGTAACAAGGTGGTCTACCAAACTGAGGATACCGGCGATGGGCGCTTCTACCGCTGGGTGGCCGATGCCAGCGACTGGTCTGAGTCCAGCCAACGTCTGGCCTTGGAGAACGGTCGCCTGCAGGTGATGAACATCGAAGGCTTCGAAGACGGTGGCTATCCCGAGGACGTGGCCGATATTCGCCAACTGCGGCGCGTGACTTGGGTGGATGTGGTCAGCCCGGATCAGCCGCAGGTGGAAGTGCGCTCCGCTTTGGCTGGCGCCGGTGACAGCGTACCCGGCACCCGCTTCCGGGGCGGCGAAGGCCTGTGGTTCTATGAACTCCCTGAAGAAGTCCAAAGCGTTCCGCCTGGCGGTAGCAAGCCCACCCGCGGCATCGCCTTCTTCACCACCAAGTCAGACAACCGCGTCTTTGCCTACGACGTGGAGAACGACCTGATTGAGTTGATCTTCGATAACGAGCAAATCACGCCAGCCTTCAATGACGTGGACAACCTCACCGTCAGCCCGGCTGGTGATGTGCTGGTGGCCGAGGACCTCACGGAGTCCGGTCGGGCTATTCGCATCATGGTGGTCATCCCCAACGAGCCGGCCAAAACCCTGGTCGAAGTCCGCCATGAAGGCTCGGAAATTTGCGGACCTGCCTTCTCGCCAGATGGCTCTAGACTGTACTTCAGCTCGCAGCGCGGCCCCATCCTGCCCGGACTGCAAAACCTGGCCAACTTCGTTGCCGGCGCTCCTGGCCAAGGCACCGGGGTGACCTATGAGTTGACCATTCCGGAAGAGTTTCGCGCCTAGCTTCGCCAGCCTCCGTGCATCGGGCGAAGTTGCCTCCAGCCAACTGCCCCTTCTGCGTCAGGAAGAGATGACGGCAAACGCCCTGCAATAGCGGGGCGTTTGCTTAAGCACTGTAGAACACTGCTCAAGAGTGGCTGATACGCCAAAGGCGTGTGACTGCGTTGTGGCCGCAGTTGGCCGTAGCGCCGGAGACGCCAGCTGTGACTGCGGACAATCGGCCACGGACGGCCGATTGAGGCTTGCCGAGACAGGATGTCTCGTCAAGCCGACCGCACCAAGCAGCTGGTGACGGAGGGCACCGCGAAGCGGCGCGAAGAACAGCGGCCTCAACGCAGTCACACGCCTGATTCGTAGAGCTGCTAGCCCCGGCACTACTCACCCACCAAGCGCCATACTCAGGCCTTAGTCGTGAGTTTTCTACTGCACACGATTAAGCGATTGCTGAAGAAATCCGCCAGCGAAGTAAGGCGGCCCGCCGCCTGAGCACAGAACCCGCGGCATATGCACGATATCTGAGGAGTGCCGGCAATCGGGCGCCTATGGCCGATTGACCACAGCCGCGCCACCTGCCTGCGGCGCGAGGGCAAATGCGCCCCCAGCGGGCCAACTCGCCTCAGCCCGCGTGGCAGCGCCAGCACCAATCAGGACCGCGACCGGGCCGCCTCCACGTAGGGCTGCTTGGCCTTGGCCCCCTTGCGCTCGAACAGCGGGCGCAAACGACGAAACACACTGGGCACCGTGTACGCCAAATGCGTGAGCGCGGCTGAGCTCGCCGGCACCATGCGCTCCACCTGCCCATCACGCAAACAGTCCACCACCGCCTGAGCCACCGCCTCGGGTGTGGACATGGGCTGGGAAAACACCAGGTCTGGTACCTGCTCGGGATCCGTGAGAATGAAGCCAGTAGCAATGGGCCCGGGCGAGACCACACTCACCGTCACTCCACTGCCGCGGGACTCTTCGGCCAGGGCTTGGCTAAAGGCCCGCAGGCCGAATTTGCTGGCGGAATAACTGGCTTCATCGGGAACCGGCACCCGCCCGGCCAAGGAGGCCACATTCACGATGGCTCCATGCCCGCGCTCACGCATGGCCGGCAATACGGCGTGGGTGAGCTGCATTGGGGCCAGCAGATTCAGCTCAATCACCGCCGCCATCTGCTCCGCACTTAGCGTATGCAGCGGCCCACGATGGTTCACACCGGCGTTATTCACCAGCGCATCGATGCGCCCAAACCGTGCAACAGCTTGATCCACAAGCCGCTGGCGACCTGCCGCTAAGCTCACATCACAGGCCACCGTCTGCACCTGATCAGACGCGTCCAGTTCTTGTGCCAGCTGCAATAAGCCCTGCTCACCGCGCGCCGCAAGAACAACTTTGGCACCCTCCCTCACGCAGACTCTGGCCACGCTAGCACCGACTCCGGCCGATGCCCCGGTAATCACCACCACCTTATCTTTAAGATCCACGTCGTGTTCTCCTCCATCAATACGGCTGCCCCCCGTAGGCACGAGGGCTTTGCAGGCAGCGCGGTGTTGTCGTTGCGTCCGATTGTACGCTTGACAAACCCCTGAAAAAGGTCACACTGCGTTAATGACACTTTAATGTCAGAACCTTGGCTTAAGACCCGGCGCTTTGTCCGCTTTTTCGCGTAACGGGTTGGAGGTGTGCAGTGAGCGATGCAAGCAAACTTGGAGAAATGTTGGTCCGTGGTGGCTTCGTTCACGACTACGATGTGGATAACGCTCTGCGTCATCAACCCCGCCTATCCAAACCCTTGGGCGATATTCTGCGCCGACGCGGCTTACTGAACCGGGAAGAACAACGCTTGACACTGACCCTGCAGGCTCGCCTCAGAGAACTTCAGCAAACGGCCCGCGAGTTTTTCCGCATGGTTGCTCCAGCGCCATTGTTGCGCCGTCGCTGTGGACTACAGCTCGGTCAGCTCCTAGTATCCACCGGGCAAATCACCCAAACCCAATTGCAACAGGCACTGACCGCCCAAAAGCGAAGTAAGCGCCATCTAGGCGAAGAGTTGGTTGCTCAGGGTGCCATTAGCCAGCAGGCACTGAACGACAAATTGCGTATGCAGAAACGTCTGTGGGCCGCAGCCATGGGTACGGCTCTGGCCATGCAAGCGGCACCTGGTTTGGCGGCCGGCCCAGCGAGCCATGCCGCAGCCAATGCTCCCAGTTTCCACGCTGAAGAAGAGCCTGCCGCAGTCGTCTTCCCTGAGCTGCGTCAATGTCAGAGCCAACGCTTGCAAGAGCAGCTTGAACACGAAATTGCCAACCTTGGCCTAAGCCGAGCCGTGAGCAAGCAACAACTGGCGGTGGCGCTGGTCGACATCACGGAGCCTGCGGCGCCGCAAATGGCCGCCTTGAATGGCGACCAAATGATGTATGCCGCCAGCCTGCCGAAAATTGGCATTTTGCTTGGTGCCATGCAGAAAGTGGCAGACGGTGAACTGGATTACGACCCGCAAACCCAAGCCACCTTAACCAAGATGATTCGCAGCTCATCCAACGCTGCGGCCACCGCCGTGTACGAAAAGGTGGGCCCGGATTATCTGGCCGATACGCTGCTTCGCTATGGCCTTTATGATCCTGAATACAATGGTGGGCTCTGGGTCGGAAAACCCTATTCCAAAGGTCCAGCCTGGAAGCGCGATCCGTTACACGGCATCTCGCATGGCGCCACACCCATCCAAGTTGCTCGATTTTTATACCTGATGGAAACCGGGCAATTGGTCTCCACCGAGCTTTCGGCTGCCATCAAACGCACCATGGGCAAACCTGCCATTGCTCACAAGTTCGTCAAAGGCTTGCGGCAGGCCGCTCCAGAGTCACGCATTTTTCGCAAATCTGGGACCTGGCGGAACTATCACTCGGATGCGGCTTTGGTCGAGCGTGATGGTCGACGCTACATTGCCGTGGCGCTGGCCCAATCGGCTCAGGGTAGTCGCTGGCTCAGCGACTTAATCGTGTCCATGGATAGCATCATCCACCACCCCTTAGCAGCTGCTTCTGTGGATGTGGCCAGCGCCGAGTAACAAAGCCCCGTCAAAGACACCCGAGCGACTGTTCGCCCAAATCGAAGGCTAAGCCGGAGCCGCGCGGTTGTAATTGGCTAGACGACCCAGCCGGGTTTGGGCGATACGAGCAATTAAGTACACCCACAAGGCGACCGTCACCACGGTGATCCAGCTCAGCTCTTCTAGTTCCAGCGACCAGGGCAGCCATACCGTACAGATCTTGATCAGCAGCGACCCCAGGATACGGAACAGGCGGTAGCCAAACATATCGATCCAAGCCTTAGCTTTGTAGATCAGTTCGCCATCCACCGGCACATAGAGCAACTCCCTGGACACGCGGTTGATGGAGTAAGACAGACCCCGGTCGCTGATTTTCATAAGCGCTGCCACCGGCAAGCTGCTCACCACCATAAAGGCCAAGCTAGAGAGCAAGACCAGCAGCGGCTGCACTAGCAAGCCTCCCAGCGTGCCGAACTGGCGCAATATCACCGGAACAACAACTAAGTTGGTGGCCAAAGCGCAGGCTGAAAGCAGCGCAAAAAATCCGGCTAAGTACGCTGTTCTCGGGTCTCGATCGGGGTAGTTCACTTCGACGATGGAGAGGAACTGATACTCGATAACCGGGGCGATTAATTGCGCAGTGAGTAATATTCCGGCAATTCCAAGCAAATACGGCTGAGCCAACATTTGCTTGAAGGAGTGCATGCTGCCCACCGGCAGAGCGCGATAGCCCTGGCGCTCTACGAACAAGCCCACGCGCGAGAAAACAATAGTGACGACGGCCAGAACGACCAGTATCAGAACGGCCACCATTAGCAAATCCGAGGTTGGCAGATCGAAGCGGCTAAGCAACACCGAGCCCAGTCCACCACTCACCATCCCACCCAGCAAGCCCCCACTGGCTACTAAGCCATACCAGCGCCGGCCTTCAGCTAGCACGAAACTGGAATTGGCTAGGCTCCACACCTGCTCCACTAAAACCACGCTCATGATGTCGGTGAATATCGCGAAAGCAACTGCCGTCACCGGCCCGGCACTATCCAGCTGATACCAAAACCACACCAAACCAGCCTGGCTGAGAACAATGCTGCTCACCACCAGCTGTACGCGGGGAATTTTTTGGATGCAGCGCTGATACAGGGGCATGAGCAGGCCAATCATCAGCGCCGAGGCAATCCATAAATACGGCAAGGCCTGGGCCGAAAGATGCTCGAGAAACAACGACCGACTTGCGGGTTTGACCTGATAGTAGGCCAGCATCACCAAGAAAAACGACCCAGTTAGGCCGACTGCCCGAAGTGCCGCGACATTCCGCGCCGCCTTGCTTTGCTGCCCGTGAGCTCTACTCGGCACCCTGTACTACTCCGTGCTTTTGCAGCATGAGACGATGAATGGCGCCCGCCAAGCGCTGGTGCGCCACTGCGGAATTAACCCTCAGTACGTTTGAGCGCACACTGACCAGGTACTGAACTTGCGGCTCATCCGCGGGGTACTGCACCAGAATCGTTGAGGTCAATAAGTTGATGCGGTTGCCTCGATAAGGACCACAGCTAAAACCCTCTTCAGGTTTACAGCTGTATAAAGAACCCGACTTAAAGTATACGGCTGAGTCGGTGAGTACCGGATGCGAGGCGTAGCGGATGCGCCGCTGCGTTTGGTACATCAGCCGCAGCATCTCATGACTACTGAAGCGATCCAATAATTTCCCTTGCAGCATCCGATACAGCATCTGATTCAAAGCCAGTGGGCTGGCGTAGCTCTGCCGGCTGGCCACCTGCGCCTTACCTTGACGCGTGAGCAAGCTGCCCTGGCGTAATTGCTCAGGGTCCAAACCCGCTGCGACTACCGCCCGGTCCATCGCTTCAGCCAAAACCTCGCCTCGCTGCACTTTATTTAGCTCCGCCCAGACGCGCTCCCGCCGCGCTGACGACGCGGCGTAGTCACGCTGCATGTGGGCCAGCAAGATGACTTGCTGCATTAGCACTGAAGCGGCGGCATTGGAGCTTGCACTGATCATCCAGTCCAAATACTCAAAGAGACTGGCTTGATCGCCAGGTTGTAGCGGACGGTATTGCAGCTCTTGTTCCGTAGGCTGCCAAATCGGCACCTTGTGGTGGTCTGGCGTGGCAATGCTACTCGCCACTACCTGCGTATTTCGCAGAATCTCCAAGCGCTGCTCGGGCTCTGGCCACCACTGCTGGAGTTGGTGCAGAACTGCCAAGGCCACCAACAGCTTGCCTACACTGCCAACATTGCCTAAGCGCTCAGCATGCCAGTCCACAACCTCGATCTGCTTGGCATCACTCAAGTCCACCAGATGCAAGGCATAGCTGTCGGCATGAACACCCAGGGCAGAACGAATCTCGTCCCGCAGCGATGTATCCATGGCCTGCGGAAAGCTGTGGGCAAAGGTGCCAGCTGGAGGTATTTGAACTTGGTCTAGCGGTAACAGCGCCCCCGGGTGCTGGCGACGCACGTTGGCAATCTCTCCGCTATGTCCGCGCGCGTAGAAATCCAGGCGTCGAATACCGGTGCGCTCATAGCCATCCAAGGGATACGCTGAAACGAACCCAGCCCACACGCCCAGTAGCAAGGCGCACCATTTCATAACTCCACACTCACGGGCTGCTGCATAGCAATGCGGCGCCGAGCGAACTCCGCCATGGGCTGATCTAGCGCCTGAAGGTATGCGTTGCTAGTGGCGTCACGGTTCTGGACTAAAGGCCGAATTTGGAACAACACCAGGTTATTGCCGCTAAAGCCGAACTCCACATCCGCAGGCTGAACCTCAGCGCCATCATCGAGCAAATCCGTACAGCACTGTGCAATCTGTTCCACCAGCTTGAGCAAACGTTGTTGGCGGGCAGAATTGAGTAGCAGACCAATATTTTTGACCCGCTGCTGACGGACCCCACCCTGTTCTTTGAGAGCGTAACGATAGGGCTCGGTGGCGGATTGCAAAAATTGCGCCTGACCGCCCTTCTGTAACTCCCAACTCTCGGCAGACTGCCCGGACACGCCACCACCTGGCCCTTCATTCATCGTCAGCTTGAGCGGGAAGGGGGCACGGGATGGTGAGCCTTGGGTAATCAGCACGCCCGAGGCGCCGACATCCACACTTTGATGGAGCAGCACAGCGGCATATACATTCATGGGGTCAGGAATCATGGCTTGGCGCCAACCCCAAGAACGTTCACTGAACACCGAGGCCCAGACACTGCGAATCGCTGCCAAGGTCGGCTCCCAGCCCACCACATGAGGAACCGTCTTATTCAGTCCTGCCCCGGAGAAATTGGGCAGGTCCTCAATATTGGTATCACTGCGCACGAAGACACCAAACTCTCCTAGCGCGCCAAATTGCCTGACCATCGCTGCGCGCAACCCTTCTTGAAACCCAGCAGGAAAGGGCGCCGTTTGCATATGCTCCTGCGCAGCTTGCAAGGTTTGCTGCAACAGGGCACGGCGCGCCTCGCCTGCAGGCATGGCCTGCCACTGGGCATAGCGCTGCGCCAACCAATCCCGAAATGGGCCAGCTTGACCTTGCCGGGGCTGCTCCAACATACGGGCAAACCAGGCAAAAGGAATCGCCAGCCCCGGCGAGACCGTCCCGGGAAAGCGCTGCGCCAACTCCCCTAACTTGGCCGCCTTGGGGCCCACCCGGCGCCCGGAATCCGCCAAGGTCAAATCACTCAAGCCAATGAAACCCGATCGACCCGCAGGAAGATCCAATTCCAGCTTGGCGAGGTTTGGCTGCAAGGGGCTAGGTCCTGCCGCACCCGCTTGTTCCGCCACGGCCAGCTCAGGCGTTTTGCCGAGTATGTGCACGACTCCGCCGGGGCTGGCGGCCATGAACAACTCTTGCTGTCGCGCCTTTTGCAGCCGCTCTAAGGCCGGCCCACTCGCCACGACATTTGGAATACCCAGGTTCTGGGCGAGGAGTTGTACATGGGATAAGGCATTGCCAGCATCCGCTGTGATGATGCCAGCAACGCTGGGAAGATCCGCGACCGTTTCTTCGACCAAAGCAATTTGTGGCCGATCCTGAGCTAACTGCAGCTCCTGCGTACCTCGCAGCATGCCCTGTGCCACACCGGGGTTGAGCACTTGGAGACCGGAGGCCAAGGGCTCGCCAAGAATGCGATGCTCCAACCCAAGCTCCAGGGCCAGATCTCGTTGCAGCCAATCCATCATGCGGCTGTGGACCAACACAGGGCTGGCGCGCAGACGGTCCGTGACAAAGTCCGCAGCCATAGGCTCGATGGCACTCAATGTGTTCTGCATGGGGCCGAAGAACAACACATAGCGACGGCGCGCCCACTGCGGCACTCGCTCCAAGGTCGACAGGGCCTGGCGATAATCTTCTACCATCAAAGCCGATTGCTTGAGTTGGCGTATAGCCTTGGCCGCGGCGTCATACTCGGTTTCGGTAATAAAGGCTGCACCGAACAAGGCGCGCAGGTTGTAATCCAGCCAGTCCACCAGTTCCGCGCGTTGTGGGCGTGACTGAGCCTCCAGCCAACGCTGCCCCAACGCAAAGATTCTCTCTTCCAAGGCCAGGCTTAGCTGCACGGCTTCTAAGCGCCCTGCAGGCTGACCATCCCCTGCGATGAGGTGCAACAACCGCGTTTGCGCCCAGGCCAGCCTGCGCAGATCAGCCACCGACGCCGGTGCACTGGAGGCTAGTACATCAGCCGCCGTTTGCAGTGCATCAGTCACAGGAGGGTTGTAGCGAGCGAACTGACGCAGCTTTTGGGGCAGCTCTGCAGAGCTAAATAAGGCGTCGATGCTCCGCGCCAAATTCTCCAGCTCCGTTTGTACCTCGGGTTGATCGGTCAATGCCTGCGCCCGACGTACAGCCTGAGCATCTTCAGGCTGCAAACGCGTGTGGATTTTATTGCGCAGCGGCGCCAAAGCCGGCACTTGCTCGGCCAGCTGGTTGGATAGCGTTCTAATCCGTTGCAGGGGCGCGCTCGCGCCCTCTATGGGAAGCTGCCGCGCGGCCTCACGAATCAGCGCCAACCGGGCTTTACGCGGCTGATCATCGGCCAGCATGCGCAGCAAGGCTGTCCGCGCAGCTTGGCGCTCATCGTCATCTTGCAGCACGCCGCGGAAATAGCGGGCTTGGCGCCAAATCCAGCCGTCATCGCGCGCCATGAGATAGCGTTCGATCAAAACCGAGGTCAGCACATCCAGCCCGGCATCCGTCTGTGCCGCTAACTGCTGCGGTGGAATCGCCGCCAGGATGTTGGCGATCCAGTATCCGTTCTCACGCAAATTCTGCGCTGACTGCAACCAGAGCCCGTGTTGGCGACCTCCTCCCACTTCTTCGCAGGCGTAGGGTCGTGGCATACGCACGGACCCATCGGCGCAGTACCAGCGCACCCCCACAAAGGGACCGCGCTCGGCCTGCTTCCAGCTGGTGAGAAGGGTTTGTGTTTGCTGATCTGCTGGCTCTGCAGCCCACGTCGTTCCGGGAAGCAGCGCCAAGGCCACACCCAGCGAGACAAGGAGCCGCAACGCTAGGCTCGCGCTGCCAGCTGGACGGCACTGCGTCTGCTCAGGTCGCTGTGCGACCACTCGATTCTCCATCCTGCATCCTAAGCCAGGGTAATTGATGCGCAAGCGCCCAGGCGACGCTTGGCGAAGGTTCGCCGACCAGATTGCCTGAAATTTGTTGCAGGTCAAAGGCTGTGTTGCTGGCGATACTCTCCGGCCGACTGGGAAAACCAGCGCCGACAGGCACGGCTGAAACTCGCGGTATCGGTATACCCCAACTGCAGGGCGATTTCGTCCAGGGTCATATCGGTCGTGCGGAGCAAACTCTGGGCCAGGAGCCGGCGCTCTTGATCAGCAATGGCCCGGAAACTGGTACCGGCCTCATCCAATTTGCGGCGCAGATTACGCGGCGACATGGCCAGCGCCTGCGCCACATCTTCCAGGGTAGACACCAGCCCCAAGGGCCCCAGCAGCAAATGGCGCACCTTGCCCTCCAGGCCGGCGGGCTGGCGGCGCTGCAGTTGGGCCCGACATTGGTCCTCAAACATTCGCACCAAAGCCGCATCGTACATGGGCAGCGGTAGCTCCAAATCTTGTGGGTGCAAGACCAGCGCGTTGGCATCGCTACCAAACTCTGGCTGCACCTCACTTAACTCGGCCAAACGGGCGGCATAGGTCGGCGCTGGTCCTGCGAAGCGCAAAGCTTTGAGGTGGATGCCGCTCAGGCTGAGCTCCTGCAACAGGCAGGAGGCGGTGGCCATATCGCGTTCGAGCAAAAACGGACGCACATCCTCAGGCACCTTCCCAGCATCGACTAGCAAGCAGACCTCTTGGGGCTTGTATGCAATGCTGAAATCGCAATACGCCGTGCTCAATGGCAGGTAGCGCAGTGCCGTCTCTACGGCTTGACGCAAGGTTTGGCTGGTCCGCAAGGCGAAACCCCACAGGCCAAAGGTCGACATGCTGTATTGCAATCCCAGCTCAAAGCCCAAGGCAGGGTGGTCGGGCAAGGCGGCGATGATATTCCGAATAAGGCGCAGCTCTTGGGCTCTTTGAATGAGGTATTCACTGCCAATCTGCGCGGGGTCGATGCCGGTCTGCTCCAAACAGCGCTGCATGCCAACACCGTGTTTGGCGGCAAAGTTCACCATCACTTGAGCAATGGCCCAAGGGTGAAGAACCGGCGCGGATGGGGTCATCACGTCTCCTGTGTTGGCGCTGCGGGCAGCATCGCCCGCTGGGATGAATGGCATCGGCCTGCAAACACCGGCCCCACTGCGGCGCCAGGCACTGGCCGAAAATGCGGCATCAACGGCCCCAAATGCCCTGCCCAGGGAGTCGCCAAAGCGCTAGATTAACCCTCAGGAAGACATCAATTGAGCCTCGCCCATGGATCACGACGCCGACTTACACCGTTTACACCGCGAAGCCATCCAAGCGGCTAAAGCTTACATGGGCGAGCCTGCCTGGGGCACGGTCGCCTTCACCCTGCTCATTCTTGCCGCCATTCTCGGAACGCTGGGAAGCTTTGCCATGGGTTGGATCAATGTATGGCTGGCGCTGCCGGTCTATGCCTTGCTCACCTACATGTCTTACACGCCATTGCATGAGGCCGCGCATGGAAATATCCATGGTGACCGCGACGGTCTGCGCTGGCTGAATGCGGCTTGCGGTATGGCCATGGCGCCCTGGATTATGGTGCCTTATGCCTCACACAAGCTGGAGCATTTCACCCACCACCGGCATACCAACCAACCCGGGAAAGACCCAGATTTCATCGTCCAAGGTATGGGCGGAGGACCGTGGAGTTTTCTGAAAACCATCCTGCAGTTCTTGTGGGTACAGAACAGCTTTTTCCCACGCCATCACTGGGGATCTGCCAGCACTCTGGACCGCACAATCTATGCGCTGGAACTCACGATTTCCCTGGGCTGGCGTGTGGCCTTTGTCGCCGGAGTTAGCCAGCCGGGCTCTGTGGCCCTGATCGTCATTGGCTACCTCATCGGCGCCACCTTCACCGCCTATTGGTTTGCCTACAGACCCCACCTGCCCTACAAAACGGCCGCGCGCTATCAAAACACCAACAGCATGTTGGTGCCCACATGGCTGAAGCCGCTGGAATGGCTGTGGCTGGGGCAAAATCTGCACTCCATTCATCACCTGTTTCCGCGTGTGCCCTTTTATCGGTATCACGCCCTGCACCGGGACATTGAGCCGACGATGCGCGCCCATGGCACTCCCATGATCGGCATCTTCAGCCGGCAACCCATTCCCGCAGCCACAGACACCCCCGCCACGCAGCCCTGAGCACGCCGCCTTTGGTGGCCAGACCCGCAGCTTGAGCGCTGCATAACCACCAGCCCCCTCGGCGAAGATGGCCTTGGTAGCGCCCAAGGTTTGCGACAATGGGCGCATGAACAGACACCACCCTTACTCCATTGGCACCCCGGGAACCCCCTGGGGCCCGGCCGACAAAGCAGCCTGGGCGAAGGCTCAGAAAGTTCAACGCAGTTATGCCGATGAGGTCCTCAGACGCATCGAAGACCTGCGCCAAGACTACGCCGTGCATCAATATGGACAGCTGGACATCGACCCCGAGCGGTATCCACTCTATGCCCTGCGCAGCCTGGACTGGGCAGAGGATCGACCTGTGGTTCTGGTTACCGGCGGCGTTCATGGCTATGAAACCAGCGGAGTACAAGGGGCCCTGTTGTTTGCGGCGCAGTACGCCGCGAACTATGCCGGACAAATCAACCTGCTCATTGCGCCCTGCGTGAGCCCTTGGGGCTATGAACGCATTCAGCGCTGGAACCCCTATGCGGTGGACCCGAACCGCAGCTTTGGAAATCGCGCCGCGCAGGAGTCTGCGGCTTTGGTGGACTTGGTGATGCCGCACCGGGAACAAGTCCTGGTGCACTTGGATCTGCACGAAACCACCAACTCCGATGAAGAAGAATTCCGGCCGGCGCTAGCCGCACGCGATGGCAGCACCTTCGAACCCGGCACTATTCCGGACGGCTTTTATCTGGTGGGGGATAGCGAGCAGCCACAACGCGCCTTCAATGCCGCCATCATCGACGCCGTATCCCAGGTGACGCATATCGCCCCAGCCGACGAGCAAGGCCGCCTGATTGGTGATCCCATCGTCAGCGAGGGCTTGATCGAGTATCCCGTGGAGCGCGCCGGGCTCTGTGCAGGCGTGACCCCAGCGCCCTATCGCAGCACCACCGAGGTGTATCCGGACAGCCCGCGAACGACGCCAGCCGAGTGCAACAAAGCCCAAGCGGCCGCCGTTTGTGCGGCCATCGATTACGCCTTGGCGCATCCGGATTGATCCCTTCGCATTGGTGCCAACCCGGCCGGGGCCTTGCGGCGATCCGACCGGGCCAGCGAAACGATCCGGCGCTGAGCGCAACTTAGGAGCTGGGTAGCGGGCGATAACGCAGGGTGACAAAGCCGCTGGTGTCGCCTGCTGCGTTGTAGTAGTCGATGATCTGCAGCGCATAAGGCGTCGCCTCCTCCCCGCCGCGAATCAGGTACACCCGATAGTTGGGCCAGAGCTGGCGACGGTTTTGCAGGTTGTACTCATACCAGGGCTGGTCATCGAAGACGCCGCCGGTGCTATCGGCCCGGTACAAGTTGGCCAAGCTGCCGCCGTTGGCATCGATGGTGGCGCTGGTGTAGCTGGAGAGTTCCTGCCAGGTGAAGGGCCCAAAGGCGGCTGCCTGCCCCTCGCCACTGGGTCCGCTATTGGTGCGCAGGGAGAAACTGCGGCCCTCGAAGGCCAAGCGCAGATCCCACTCGGGATTGGTGCAATCCACATCCACCCCGGCATCGAAATCGAAGCAGCGCGCGCCACCCTCGGGCGGAATGCTGCCGCTAAAGGCGGTGCTATTGCTGAATTGCTCCGTCCCTGCGGGCTGCACATCCAGGGCAATACTGAAGTCGCGCACGCCCTGCCCCTGGCGGGTAGGGAAATCCAGAGCCGTGACCCGCATGCGGGCGTAGCTATTCCCGGTATTGGAGCGCAGCAGCCAGCCATTGGCATCGTTCTGGGTAATGGTGCCGCTGGCCGGGTCGAAGCGATACCAGCCGTAGTCCCAAATGGGGCCGCTGTCATCTACGGCTACGTCAAAAGCCGTAACCACGCTATCCAGGGTCAAACGATCGGGCAGGGTGAAGTCTGCCAACAGATGCTCGTATTCGCTGGCGGCGGTGCTGTTGGTAAACACGCTCACATTGGGCGCCCCTTCGGCATCGTAGAAGCTGTCCTGGCTATCCAGCACGGCCCCACCCACCGCGCCAGCGCCGGAGGCCCCACCGTTGAGAATCACGCCGAAGCGGCGCAGGCCCAAGTCCCAGCGCGGCGCCTCCGCAGCGTCCAGGTCATCGGTGCTGACCAGCTCTGCGGCATCGAGGTCCAGATAGGCAAAATCCGTGAAAGAGGTGGCGTCAATGGTGCAGGCAATCACCCCATTGCTATCGGCGGCTGCGCAGGCCTTGGTGGTGTCTGGCGCACTGCTATCCGGTGTAGAGGAGTCGGTATCCGCGCTACTGGAACCCTCAGAGCCGGAGCCACCACCACACGCGGCGAGAAGCAGGGCCAGCGTCGCCGCAGCGAGATGAAGGGAAGAGAAATTCATGCAATTACTCCTGATCGGGAAAGCAAGGAAGATCACGGGGCCTGCCAGAGGTAACGCAGGCCCACATAGGCAAAACGACCGGCAATGGGGCCGAAATCGAAGGGATCATTGAAGTCGCGCTGGGCGTCCAACAGGTTGTTCACCCCAGCCAACAGGCGCAAAGAATCGGACCAGTCGTAGTTCAGGCTGGCATCCAGCACGGTCCAGGCCGGGGAGCGTTCGCCGCTTTGGGCCGCAATTAATTCATCGCTTTGGTAGCGCAGCCGGGTGACCACCTGCAGCTTGGGTGTGGGCTGCCAGTCCGCACCGAGTCGGGCCTGGTGATCGGGCCGTCGGGTCAGTGCTTGGCCGCTGTCCTCATCGCGGGTCTGCATGGCCGTCCAGGCCGCACTGATGCCCAGCCAGTAGCCGGCCTGCCAGTAGGCTGCGACTTCTACACCCTCGGTGCTGGCGCGGCTGATGTTTTCGTAAGTGAATTGCTGGATGCCGTTCACCACCGGCGCATTGGTGCTATCCACCTGGATGAGGTCTTGAAGTTGGTTCTGGAACAAATTCAGGTCCAGCCAGTGGCCGCCATGCCAGTCCATGCGCCAACCCAACTGCCAGCTATTGGATGTTTCGGGCTGCAGATTGGCATTGCCCACCACCACATAGCCCAGCGCGCTGTGGTCGAAGCGGAAGTTGCGCTCCTTGAGGTTGGGCACGCGATAACCCTGGGCCCAGCCCATACGTAGCGTGCCGCGCAGACCGGGGCGCTCCAGCAAATGGCCGCGCAGGTTGAGCTTGGGCGCGGTGAAGCCGCCAAAATCGGAGTCTTGTTGGTGGCGCGCGCCGAGTAGCAATTCCCAGCCGCCGCCGAGCTGCCAGTCGTCCTGCACGAAGATCTCTTGGCTCACCCGGCTGACGCCCTCGGCGCTTCGCAGCTCGCTTACCCCGTCCAGCGCCTGAGCCAGATCTTCGGCGTGATAGGTCAGTCCCCACTGCACCAGATGGTTGCCAAACTCGGGCATGTCCAACAGCAAGGTGGCCTGAGTGAGCCCCAGATCGGCATCGCGGTCATCAAAGCTCTGGTTCTGGGCATTTTTAAGGGTATCGATGCGCAGCTCTTCAGTGAGCGCATCCAGGCGCAAGCGATAACCGCGGGGCAATTGCCACCGCCCGCCACCGCTGATGCGTAACCGCTCCACCTCTTCCGTGCGTTCCTGGGGCACTTCGCGGCCCGGTAGGCTGAAGACATAGCGGCTGGAGACCGACTCACGAAACTGACTCAAATCCACATAAGCGGAGCGTTGAGCATCGGGCAACCATTGGCTACGCAGATTGAGCTGACGTCGGCGAATGGCATCGCCGGGACGGGCCCATGTTTCAGGCTCCGGATCGATGCCCGCCGAATTGCGGCTATCGGCGGCCAAACGCAGCCGCCAATCGCCCATACCGCCCTGCACCCTAAAGCGGCCATGCCGGTTGGCCGGCTCGGCCTGTTCGCCAGACGGGTTTTGGTTGCCATAACTGCCACCGTCGAAACGGGTTTCGGCCATCAACGCAGTATCGATGTCGCGGGTAATCACGTTGATGACCCCGCCCATGGCCGCACTGCCGTATTGAGCCGACATAGCCCCTTTGACGACTTCCACCCGCTCCACGTCAGCCAGGGCAATCTGGCTCAGATCCACGGTCGACCCTGTGGTGGCGGTCAGCGGCAAACCATCGATGAGCACCAGCACCTGCTCACCGCTCAAGCCCTGCAGGGAAGCCTCGAAACCGGCCTTGCCGTGAATCGGCCGCAGTTGCAGTCCCGGCACATCTTCCAGCGCCTCCTTGAGCGTGCGTGCATGGGTGCGCTCCAGCTCCGCACTGCTCACCACCTCGATGCGAACCGGCGCATCGGCGGCCGTACGCTCGGTACGGGTGGCGGTGACCACCACAGGATCGAGTTCGGTAGCCGCCATGGCCAGCCCGGAGTAGGCAGCACCAGCCAGGCTGCTTAAGGCAATCAGCAGAGAGTGGGCATTCCAGCCCCGAGACATTCTCTTCAGCACAAACATTCGCAACGAGTCGCGTCCTGCGACCTACCGCACCTATCAGCAAATGGTGTTGCCAATAGTAACCGTTCTCATTCGCATGTCAATGAGCCAAGCCTACTGTGCCTGGGCGAGACCTTTAACAGCGCATGCGAAGAATGGTTCTTAGCGGTTTAGCGGGCCCTTGGGTGGGTTTGCCGCACCTGGCTGTGGGTGCCCTGCTCGCCCTAGGCCGGGAATCGCGCTCGCGCCACATCCGGCAATGACGGACGGGATATCGGTGCTCGGCTCGTAGGCCGGCGGCATGTTGGGCCGTTGGGGTCGCGTTCCGGAGCGCCGCAGGCGGCTTGCAGCGACTGTGGTCAATTGGCCACGGACGGCCGATTGAGGCTTGCCGCGACACGACGTCGCGTCAAGCCGGCCACATCAAGCACAAGACGCCGGAGGGTACCGCGCAGCGGCGCGAAGGACAGCGGCTCCAATGGCCCAACATGCCGCTACCAACGCAACAGGCGCATCGAAGTACCTGCTTGAAAGTGGGTGGTTTTCGAGACCAGACACGGTATTCGCCCAGGTAGTTCTGACCTCACCGCGATGGAATGCGTATCGCGTCAATCCACACCAAGACCTGAGGAACCACAAAAAAAGAGGGCCGAAGCCCTCTTTTCCTTGTGCTGGATGCAAGGCTCAGCCGTCATGCTGAGCCATGACTCAGCTACGCCGACGAAACTCTTCGGGAATGGTCAGCTCGTAGGTCACGCCGGTGCCATTGCGCAGGCCGGGGAACTGGGCGATCAGATCCAAGTTCTGAAGCGGGATGTTGGGCCCACGCTGGGAGTTGAAGTACAGCCGCGAGCCATCCGGAGTGAAGGCCGGCCCGGTAATTTCGGAACCCGGCGTATTGATCTTGACCAGCACTTTGGCCGGCTTACCCGGCGCCACCACGATCAGGCGCATGCCATCGCCGTCTTCGGCTACCAGCACATCGCCGGAGGGGCTGACCACCACGTTATCCACGTCATCAAAGGCCGGGTCAATGAACTCGTTGTCGAAAACCGACTGAATCAGGTCGTTGTCCAGATCCAGAGCGAAAACCCGGTTGTCGCCCTTGCAGGCAAAAAAGGCCACGGCGCGCGTGGGCGCCTCGCTGCCCGGCGCCACGCGCTGAGCCTGCGCAGGCACATCGTAAATCCACAGCCCTTCCCCGCCCCGGAACACGGTGCCCGGCACCGGCAAACCGGCATCGGCGAGTTCGCCACGCACCTGGCCTTGTGGCCGCTCGGGCTGCACCACGGGCACCCAACGGACGCGACGCAGCTCACGGGCCGCCTCGTCGGTTTCGATATAGCCACCATTCTCGAAGCCTTCGATTTCCAACACTTCGAGTTGGCCTTCGATCATGTTCAGGCGCAATTGGCCATCCGAACCCACAATCACATCATTAGGCGCTGAGCTGAAACGGTAGAAACGGCCACTGCCGCTGTCTTCGGTCACATAGGCCGTGCGCGTGGGTAGATCGACTGCGGCCGCTTCCATGTTGTAACGGCCAAGGCCATCAAGGCGGCGGGCATCGGCCGGGCTGCCAAAGGGATCGCATTCCCAGGCATAACCATCGCCTACTTCTTCACAGCTAATCCAGGTACCCCAGGGCGTGGCACCGCCTGCGCAGTTGCGACGAGTACCGTCCAGAATGCGGTAGCTATCCACCACATTGCCGTCGGCATCAAAGCGCAATGCACCCACACCACCGTCACGGGAAGAGCCGAAGGCGCCACTACCGGGATTAATTTCACTATTACAGGCGTAAACCCAGCCACCGTCGCCGGCAGCGAAGACCGCGCCGCCATCCGGGGCCTGGTGCCACACGTAGCCACTCGCACCCAAGGGATCAAATAGACCAGAGACAGGATTGGTCAAATGCGCAGCCACGCGGCGCAGACTGAAGCCTTCCGGGACCATGGCCTGATCGACGCCGGCATCCACCAGCGGACCAATGTTGTAAAGCGGGCCGGGCTCGATCGGCAGCATGGCCTTATCGCCTTGCAGGGAGCCCGCCAGGGTAGGCGTGTCACCATCACCACCACAGGCGGTGAGCAGGGCGGGCGATGACATGGCACCCGCGGTCAAAAAAATGGACTGTAGAAACTCGCGCCGCTTGAGCGACACATCATGGGATGCGGACATGGGGGGATTTCTCTTGTACCTAAGGTTCTTCCTTAGGATGAGGCCGCGCTGTTACAGGGTCATGACCAAGGTCCCATGAACGGCCTTACCCGTGCGCCTCCGGAGGAGCCGTGCACCCAGTGTGAAACACAGCACCGCCGGGCATGGCACCATTTGACCATTGCAACGCCTTGAGGACCCCCATGCGCAACTCACTTTTCTTGCTACTCAGCACCCTGGCACTCCTGGCCTGTGGAACGCCGGATCAGTCCGCTCAGCCCTCCGGCGCTGCAGCCCCCGCCGACACTCACGCCCAGGCCGACAAGGGCGTTCAAAGCGAAACTCAGAGACTGAATCAGTGGTTTGAAAAAACCTACGAAGAGGAGCTGCTCTACAGCCCCATTGAGCTCACTTTTTTGGGCCGCGACGAGCTCCAAAACCAAATTGATGACTTTTCCATCGAGTCCATGGATGCGGAAATGGCGCGCACGCGGGCGCACCTGAAAGAGCTGCGCCAGAGCTTCGATTACGACAAGCTGACGCCAGAAGGCCAAACCTCTTACGACATCTGGGTGTATCAGGCCGAGCAAGCCCTGGCCGCCAATGCCTTCCGCACGAACCGCTACGTTTTCGAGCAGATGCGCGCCATTCATGGCTTCTTCCCGCAGCTGCTCATCGCCTTCCATAAAGTGGAAGACCATGAAGACATGCGCAACTACATCCAGCGCATCAGCGAAAGCGCTCGGGCCATCAAGCAGTTGGTGGGACTGTCGAAACTGGTGGCTGAAGGGGGCGTGCGCCCACCCTATTTCGCCTACGAAAGCGTGATTGACGAAAGCCGCAAAATCATCTCGGGCCAACCCTTTGATGACAGCGACGAAGACAGCGCCCTCTGGGCCGACGTGCAAAGCAAAGTTGCCACGTTGCTGGAGCAGGAGGCCATCGACGAGAAGCAAGCCGAGGCGCTCAAAACCGCCGCCCGCAAGGCCCTCGTCGAAGATCTGCAGCCCGCCTATGCCAGCCTGATTGCTTGGCAGATTGAAGACCAAGCCAAAGCTGGCGACAGCGCCCAGGGTGTGACTGCTCTGCCCAATGGCGAGGCTTATTACAACGAACGTCTGGCTAACCAGACCACCACCGACCTGACGGCAGACGAGATTCATGAGATCGGTCTGGCCGAAGTCGCGCGGCTGCGGGCGGAGATGGAGGAGATCCAACAAGACTTCGGTTTTGAAGGCAGCCTGCAAGAGTTCTTCAGCTACCTGCGCGAGACCAAGGATGACCGCCGCCTGTACTACCCGGATACCGATGCCGGGCGCCAGGCCTACATTGATGACGCTACCGCCGCCATTGATCTGGTGACCGAAAAGCTGCCGCAGTACTTCGGCATCATGCCCAAGGCCGAGCTGGTGGTGAAGCGGGTAGAACCCTTCCGCGAACAACCCGGCGCGGCTCAGCATTACTACCCCGGCACGCCCGATGGCTCACGCCCTGGCACCTACTACGCCCACCTTTCGGATATGACGGCCATGCCCAAGTCCGAACTGGAGGTGATTGCGTATCACGAGGGCAACCCCGGCCATCACATGCAAATTTCCATTGCCCAGGAGCTCGAGAACCTGCCCACCTTCCGCACCCAGGCCGGATTTACGGCCTACGCCGAAGGTTGGGCCTTGTACTCAGAGTGGCTGGCCACCGAGATTCCCGGAACCTATGAAACCCCTATCTCCAACTTCGGCCGCGTCGGCTCCGAGATGTGGCGCGCCATCCGTTTGGTGCTCGATACCGGCTTGCATGCCAAGGGCTGGAGCGAAGAAAAAGCCGTGCAGTATTTCCTGGCCAACTCCGCAATCACCGAAGCGCAGGCCCGCTCTGAGGTCCGCCGCTATTTGGTGCTGCCAGGCCAGGCCACCAGCTACAAAATCGGCATGTTGAAGATTCAGGAACTGCGCCGCCGTGCTGAAGAAGCACTCGGTGAGAACTTCGATATCCGCGCCTTCCACGACACCGTGCTGGGTGGCGGCGCCATGCCGCTGGCCATTCTGGAGCGCCGCGTTGAGCAGTGGATTGCCAAGGAGCAGGCCACCAAGGCCTGAGGCAGCAGGCCCGGCATATCAAGGCGGTGATGCCAAATATCACCGCCTTTTTTTTTGGACTTCACGCCAGTGTGTGGGCTGAACGGGTGAGCGGTTTGTTAGGGCTCGTCCAGGTCTGACTCGGCTCAATCCAGCGCGACCCACAGCAGCCGGCAATTGCGGGGTAGGACTCCGCAACAGATCCTGAGGTGGTGGGTTGGGGCCGCATTCCGGAGCGCCGTAGGCGGCTTGCAGCGACTGTGGTCAATCGGCCATGGACGGCCGATTGAGGCTTGCCGCGACACGACGTCGCGTCAAGCCGACCACACTAAGTGCAAGACCCCGGAGGGCACCGCGCAGCGGCGCGAGGGCCAGCGACCCCAACGGACCAACACCCCACCTGCCCCCCCACCGACTTGTGGCACAGCCACATTCGAGTTCCCTGTATTTCGCGCAAAAAGCCCACGAGCAAGGAAGAAAGGCTATACGAGAGCCGGCTAGTCCCGTGGCGCGCAAAGCGGCTCCCTTATTGCGCCGCAGCATCATTTATTAGGGCGAAACAACTAAAACTGCTTGACAAGTAATAAAGCCCCTCCATACCGTTACATCAATCGATGTCACAAAGCAGGAGGCTGCGGATGTCTTTACTACTTCCGGGCCCAGTACCCGCCGAGCATGGTTTTCTGCATGCCGTTCGCGACGGTTATTTAGCCGCAACCACGGCCCCGCACCCTTATTCCATCCAAGCGCCTCGCTCGCGCTTAGCGCGGATGCACCGCTGGCACAGCAGCCTGTCTGGAGTACAACGGCGCAGCCGACGCATTCAAGATCACGATATGGCCTGGCTAGAAACCGGTCGTGAGTCGGCGGAGCCTGTGGTGTTGTTGCATGGATTTGGCTCCGCCAAAGAAAATTGGCTGCCACTGGCACCGCTCCTCAGCAGCCGCTACCGACTCTTTATGCTTGACTTACCGGCCTGGGGTGAAAGCAGCTTCAATGCCAGCGCTCGCTATGGGCTAGAAGATCAAGTTGGCCGCGTCGCCGAATGGATTCGCCGAGAAATTGGTCGCCCGGTGCATTTGGTAGGCAACTCCGCGGGCGGCGCTGCTGCCGGCTTGCTTGCCGGCCGCCACCCCGAATTAACGCAAACTCTGGCCTTGCTGAACCCTGCTGGCCTGCATAGCCCCACCCAAACCCGCTTTCAGCGGGAGCTGGCGCAGGGGGTCAACCCCATGCTACCGGCCAACTTGGCCGGCGTGCATCGGCTACTGAAACTGGCCATGCATCACCGGGGCTTGGCCCTGAGTCTGGCCCCTGTGATGGCCGGCGACATCATTGCCAGACGCGATCTCAACGCGCATCTCTTTGCCGAACTCATGCGCCACATGCCCGATGTGGACGCCCCTGGCTTATCGGCTTGCCGAGCCCCCACATTGGTGCTCTGGGGCGACCATGACCGCTTGGTTCATGTCAGCGGCATTCATACGGCGCGGGCGCTACTGCCCACGGCGCAAAGCCGCATCCTGCGCGGCATTGGCCACCTACCCATGGTAGAAGCGCCGCGTCTGAGCGCACGCATGCTGCACCGGTTTTGGCAGGAGCAAGCGCATGCTTTGCCCCGCCGATGGCAGCGCGCCGCCTAAAACAGAATCTGACTACACGCGCTAGCAGATGAACGCATTTTGTGTTTTTCTAGTGCGTACGGAAATGGACTGACCCGGTTAGGAGTGGCTCGATGAACGCTGCTACTCACGGCGCGACATGCCGTCCCGGCCGTCGAAGACTAATTGAGGACGATGAATCGCAATGAAGACTGATTTCGATGTACTAATTATTGGTGCCGGTGTCTCCGGCATCGGCATGGCCTGCCATCTGCGCCGCAACTGCCCGCAGAAGACCTACACCATCCTCGAGCGACGTCAGGACCTGGGCGGCACCTGGGACCTATTCCGCTACCCCGGCATTCGCTCCGACTCCGACATGTACACCTTCGGCTACAACTTCCGCCCCTGGACCGGCGGGCAGGTGCTGGCCGATGGCAGCGAAATCAAGAACTACGTGCGCGACACCGCCCGCGAATACGGGGTGGACAAGAACATTCGCTATGGCTGCAAGGTGACTGGCGCCAATTGGTCCAGCAAGAACAAATGCTGGACCGTGCACATGCTGGACGAAGCCAGCGGCAAAACCAGCCAGCTCACAGCGCGATTTGTGGTGGGCGCAACCGGCTACTACAACTACGACACCGGTTTTAAGCCCGACTTCCCCGGCGAAAAAGACTTTGCTGGCCAGCTTATTCATCCCCAGCACTGGCCAGAAAACCTGGACTACAGCGGCAAGAAAGTGGTGGTGATTGGTAGCGGCGCCACCGCCGTGACCTTGGTGCCCGCCATGGCCGACAAAGCCGAGCATGTGACCATGTTGCAGCGCTCGCCGACCTACATGATGCCGGTACCCAAGTTCGACCCGCTGGCCGGCAAAACCCAACGCTGGCTCCCCAAGATGCTGGCCTATCGCATCACCCGCAGTCGTAACCTGGCCGCCCAACGCTTCATGTATCAGGCCTCCAAACGGCGACCCGCTGTGGTGAAGCGCTTTTTGCGTGGACTGGTGCGCGCCCAGGTCGGCCCCAATATCAGCATGCGTCACTTCAGCCCCCGCTATAACCCCTGGGACGAGCGCCTTTGCGCGGTCTCGGATGGTGATCTGTTCAAAGCGCTGAAGGCCGGTACAGCCTCCATGGTGACCGACCGCATCAAACGCTTCACCAAAACGGGTATTGAGCTGGAGTCCGGACAAACCCTGGAGGCCGACATCATCATTTCCGCCACCGGCCTGGACGTGCAAATGCTGGGCGGCGCCCAACTGCATGTGGACAACAAAGCCGTTTCGGTGCGCGACACCATGGTGTACAAAAACGTGCTGGTTGAGGGCGTGCCCAATGCCGGGATGATATTCGGCTACACCAACCTACCCTGGACCCTCAAAGCCGATATTGCCGCCGAGTACATCTGCCGACTGCTCAACCACATGGACATGTATGGCCATGTAGAGGCGGTGGCGCGTGACCGTGAAGGCGTGCGCCGCGATGAGAGCGTGATGGGCTCTTTGCAATCGGGCTACATTCAACGCGCCGACAAACATCTGCCAAGGCAAGGCGCCAGTGGTCCCTGGCTGGTTGCGCAGGACTACCCCAAAGATGTGGAGACCGCTCGGCACGCACCCATCGAAGATGGCGTGATTGCCTTCGATGGCATTCTGAGCCGCCCCAGCGGTCAAGATGCCCCCACACGCGGCATGGCCGCCATCCGGGCCCTGACCACGCGCGCCGGACTGGCACCGTCCTGAAACGGGCCATCTCCATGATCGTAGCCAAAGCGCAGGCCTCAGGGTCTGCGCTTTTCGTTCAGGCTTAAGCAGCAATGCCTTAGGGGCTAGACCCAGCAACACAGCCGATGCACACTGCGTGCAGCCAACCACAGGGGACAACACCACCATGCCGCATCATCGGCGTATACAAGTGAATGTCGGAGATCGGCAAGTTCCGGTCGAAGTGGTGGCGCCCGACTCCAGCGCCAGCGCGCCGGGAATCCTGTATTTACACGAGATCTTTGGCGTGCTGGACGCCTATCGCGAAGACGCCGAAGACCTCGCCCGGCACGGCTACGTGGTCTACCTGCCCGACCTCTACGCGGGCGTGGGCGCCACCCGTTACTGCATTCGCGCCATGGTGCACTCGGCCGGCCGCAAAAACACCGCCGACAATCCCTTGGCGCAGGAAGTACATGCCTTGCTGGATGCCTTGAAGGTAGATAATCAATGCAATGGCAAGCTGGGCATTATCGGCGCCTGCCTCACCGGCGGCTTTGTGTTGCATATGGCCAAACGCCCCGATATGCAGGCCCCCGTGATTTACCACCACTCGCTTGGCCTGGAAGGCTCGGGCGTACCGCGCAAGGATGATCTGCACGAAGTGCGGCTCATCCAAGGCCACTGGGCCAAAACCGACCCATTCTGCCCCTCTCGCCGCCGCCGTTTGCTGCGTGAGCAGCTAGGTGAACGCTTGGAAGCCTATGAATATGACATGCCTCACGGCTTTCGCAGCTTGAGCCGGGGCCGTCCCGATGCCGCCGTGGTGTGGCAACGCACTCTGGATTTCTTCGCGCGCCAACTGGGCGACGCGGCCACTTCAAACACTGGATAACGCCTTATGAGTCGCCAAACCGTTCGTATTTCGCAAAGCTTTTCCGCCCCGGTCGATACCGTCTTCGCGGCCCTGGCCGACCACAACAAGCTGGGCACCGTACTCGGCGCCCCCGTCAAACGTATTCGTGATGGCCAGGGCGACCCCAACGGCCTGGGCTCGGTGCGCCGCATTGGCCCGGCTCCGGTTGGGGTGCAGGAAACCGTCACCACCTTTGAGCCCAATCAAAAAATTGGCTATCGCATCAGCCGCTTTGGTGGGCCAGTGAAGAACCACGCTGGCGAAGTGCTGTTCACGCCCAAAGACAACGGCTGTGAAGTGCAATGGACCATTGGCTTTGAAGGACGTCCTAGCGTGGCGGGCCCACTGATCGCCAAGGCCTTGGAAGCCGCCATTGGTCGGGGCTTGAGCAAGTTGGCGCGCCAAACCGCCTAATGACTAGCTCCACCACGAACCCGCTAGCCACGCAGCTGCGCCTGCCCTGTGGGCAGGTGCTGCCCAACCGCCTGGCCAAATCTGCCTTAAGCGAACAGCTGGGCAACGCTGACCACCAGCCCGATCTACGCCTGCAGCAGCTCTACCGCAGCTGGGCGCGGGGCGGCTGCGGCCTGCTGGTCAGCGGCAACATCATGGTGGACCGCGAGCACCTGGGTGAGCCCGGAAATGTGGTCTTAGATACCGTAAGTGAACTCGCTGCCTTTCGCCGCTGGACCCAGGCCGGCCGTGAGAATGGCACCCGCTTTTGGGCGCAGCTCAACCACCCCGGCAAACAGTCCCCCATTTTGGTGAACCGCAAACCCGTGGCTCCTTCAGCCGTGGGTATGAAGTCGGCCATGGGCTCGGCCTTTGCTCAGCCCGAAGCCTTAAGCCAAAGTGGCATTTTGCGCATTGTGGACCAATTTGCCCGCAGCGCCGAGCGTGCTCGCGAAGCCGGTTTTGACGGCGTGCAAATTCATGCCGCTCACGGATATTTAGTCAGCCAGTTCTTTTCGCCCCTGCATAATCAACGGCGCGACCAATGGGGCGGTTCGGTGGAAAACCGAGCGCGCTTTGCCCGGCGCATTTATGCCGCCATCCGCCGTGCGGTGGGCGATGACTTCGCCATTGGAATCAAGCTCAACTCGGCCGATTTCCAACGCGGCGGATTTAGCCAGGAAGACTCTCTGCAGGTCTCCAAGCAACTGGCTGCCGATGGCATGGACCTGATTGAGGTCTCGGGCGGCACCTACGAAGCCGCGGCCATGGTGGGTGCCATGCAGAAGGCCTCCACCCGTGAGCGCGAAGCCTACTTCGCAGATTACGCCCAGGCGCTACGCAAGGACTGCCCGGCCCCCATCATGCTCACCGGCGGCTTTCGCACCCAAGCCGGCATGCAAGCCGCGTTGACCGATGGAAGTGCGGATGTCATTGGCTTGGGTAGACCCTTATGCCTTTACCCTAACTGGCCGCATGCCCTGCTCAGCCAAGACAATGCCCCGGCCTGCGAACTGCCCAAGCTCACAACCGGCATTCCTGCACTAGATAAAGCCGGACTGCTGAATGTGACCTGGTATCAGCTGCAGCTGCAAAGGCTGGGCCGAGATCGCCAACCCCACCCCCAACTATCGCCCTGGCGCAGCCTGCTGGAAACCACCCGCTCCTTGGGCTTGGGTGCTTTCATGGTGGCCCGCAGCTAAGTAGCCCCACGCCGCTCCTCCAACACATCCACAACATGGTTTCGAGCTAGGATGGTGGACAAGAAACCAAACGAGTGCCAAAGGCCCCATGACAATGACTTGGAACAATGCCAAACGCGGTTTGCTGCTCGTCGGCCTGGCGGCTGCTAGCCTCAGTGGTTGTGTACTTTCAGAACCGGTGCAAGGCATGGCCAGTTTGACTGATACCCGTTGGAACCTTCGTAGCCTGGATCAGGGCGACACCCCCAGCGATGCTCCGGCGCAGCCGGTACAAGTGGAGTTTGGGGCCCAGGGTGCGCTAGGTGGCCAAGGCGGCTGTAACCGCTTGATGGGACGCTACACCATCGACGAAGCCGGGCTGCAGGTGGGCGACCTGGCCATGACCAAACGCGCCTGCATTCAGGGCATGGACTGGGATAACCGCCTGGGCGAAGTTCTGAGCCAATCCAAAGGCTGGCGCATCCAAGATCAGATGCTGCAATTGCTGGATGCGCAGGGCAACAGCTTGGCAACTTTTGATGCCGAGCCATCCGCCGACTAATACGCTCTGGCCTAGCTAAGAACCTGGGCCACCCGCTGCTGCAACATGGGCAGCTGCTCCTGCACAAACCACGGATGCTGCTTTAACCACCGGTTATTACGCGGGCTGGGGTGGGGCAGTACAAGCTGTACGTCACGGGCTGGGTTTTGCTCGGCGATGATCTCGGCCAGCTGGCGGCCGCTGGTTTCCGGCCAATGCCAATCCAAGGCATAACGCCCCAGCATGATGGTGAGTTCCCGCTTTGGCATGAGTTCCAACAAGGGCTGCCGCCAGGTATGGGCGCAGCGTGGCGGTGGGGGCTTGTCACCGCCCTTCCCTGTTCCGGGAAAGCAAAAGGCCATCGGCAAAATGGCCACCTGCGCCGCATCGTAAAACTGCGCCTCCGACAGCCCTAACCACTCCCGCAAACGCCGGCCGCTGGCATCGGCAAAGGGAACCCCACTGGCATGCACCTTGGAGCCCGGCGCCTGTCCTGCAATCAGCAGTTTGGCGGTAGAGGACACCTGTAGCACCGGACGCGGCCCGAGAGGCAACTCGTCTTCACAGAGGCGGCAGGCCCGCACCTGGGAGAGCATCTCGTTCAAGGCTGGCGCTGTGGCTGCCCGCATCGGTTGTGACTGTCAGTCGTGGTCTGTTGTTCTATGGGCTACAGGGCGCGCTGGTTTGGGCTAGATGGAAAGTCGAAACCCTTCTCGACGCGGTGGATGGTGTACTCACTGCCAGTCACCAAATGACGATAGTGGAAGGTGGCCTCCGTGAGCTCCAACACTTCGTAGGCGTCGTTAAAGTACGGCTGCCTGAGGTCAAATTCGTGGAACTCTTCTCCATCCAGTATTCCGCGCGATATCGTGAAGTAGATATCTCCGGAGAGCCCCCACTGGGCCAGCTCCGTTTGTTCGTCGGAGTTCCCTTGTGCATCGACAAGGCGGAACCGAATCTTCATGGTCCCGTCGAGAAAGCGATCCACGATGTGCATTTTCCTCCCCCCGTCCTTGGTCGGAGCGTCTCCAAACCAAGTGCCCACCATGAGCAACCTTTGCTCATAAGTGGCTTGCTTGTCGACAGGTTTGTAGCCGTCCACCGCGGGTGTATGGGAGCAGCCTCCGATGACCGCCAGAAAAACGAGACAGAACAACTTTTTCACGGCTTCTCCTTTGCCTAAGCTGCTAAAGGTTCGCAGAGTTGATGAGCGGGCCAGCATGAGCGCACCGAAAGGGATGCCGGCTTAATAGTATCCGCCTGATGTCCATTTTTTAGATGACAACGGCCTGCGCTAGGTGCGCAGGACTGGAAATAATGGCGTCCGCTTTGGCAGCCCTCAGCTCTGCCTCACTACCGTAGCCCCAGAGCACACCGAGTGACTGGGTGTTATTCGATTGAGCGGCGCGAATGTCGTGCAGACGATCACCCACCATCACCGCATTTTGCGGCGCCACCTCTTCTTGTTGGAACAGAAACGCAAGTAAATCACGCTTGTCCGCGTAAGTACCATCGAGTTGGCAGCCATAAACACCTGAAAAAAGTCGAGTCAGGTCGAAGTGGTCGAGAATCTGAGCTGCAAACACCTGCGGCTTGGAGGTCGCCAGATACAGCCGCTGCCCACTGGCCACCATTGACTCCAGCGCGGGGACCACACCCGCGTACACGGAATTTTCGTATAAACCAACACTGGAATATCGCTCCCGATACAACCGTATAGCCTCAGGTAGAGCATCTGCAGCTTTTGGGCCTAGCAACTGCGTGAGCGTTTCTTCCAAGGGCGGACCAATGTGGCTGGTGATGTGCTCGTCCGATGGTGCCGCAATGCCCAGAGTATTCAGCGCATAGCGGATACAGCCAACAAAGCCGGGAGCTGGATCAGTCAGCGTGCCATCCAAGTCGAGCAGAACGTAAGCAGCTGGAACTATGCCCATCTCAGGCCTGCATTCACCAACCTTCCCAGCGGCATCTGTTTGTGCACAAACATAAGCGGCAGTCCCGCCAGCTTCAACGTCCGCCAGCTGTTGAGCCTCAAAATGCCTGTGCACGGCATGCACATAGCACTGCTAGCTGTTGGCATTGTTCAGCCAATCGTCCTCTGCGCCCGGCTCGGGCAGAATTTTCCCACCTTCCATGACCCAGCTCGCTTTGACCCCTACCAATTCGATGCCCACTTTATCCTCGTGCAAGTTCGCCGCGGAGGCGATGTTTTGGTGCAATGCTTGGCGAAGCTTCTCAATGAGTTCCGCGTTTCGATTGCCTCCGGAACGTACACCACCAACCACAGCCATGCTCCACCGGTTTTTGAGCCCATAGCCATCCATAAAAATGACGTTTACAAACTCTGGCGGGGCATCTGTAATTTGGCAGTGCGTACGGGTGATTGCGTCCGCTACTGTCTCCCGGACTTGTTGTGGCAGCGAATCGCGGCACGCGAGTGTGTAAAGAGGCATATCAACGACTCAGGTTGGGCTTGAAAACAAGCAAGCCACGCGTGGTTTTGGAACGCATAAGACTAGCCACCATGTGCAAGGCGAAACGTATGCGACCCAGTGGCGACATTCGGCGCTGATTGGCTGCCATGTATACGGCGAACTGCGCTTCATCGAAAACGGAGATCATCAACCGTTCCATAGCGATACCCGTAATCTTCGACCAATCTGAAGCACAAGCCGACAACATTTTCTCGCGTGCCACTTGATCCAACCCATCTTGGGCCTCGATAACGACGAGCGATACGCAGGGCTGTTCGAAATTTGTAAACCCCTGATCCGAAGGTAGCTCACACCAAATGATGGCGAGCTTGTCCGCTGCCGAGAGGTAACTGGAGTAGTGCAGCCGTAGGGCGGACTCCAAGGCTCTCTTGTGATTATCGCCAACCTGCTCAGCCTGCACGGTACAAAGAATTTTCCTCACTCAACCCATCTCCATGCGTTTTTGCGCAGAACCGTCACATTAACTTCAAGCCATGACCTTTGATGTGATGGTACGGGGCGCGAAGGACTGCGAAAGCCGCGCAGCGAAGCGGCGACGGTTTGAATGAATGATGAGACCGCCGCTCTGCCTTGGGCTTCACTCGTGTGCCACTTGCAGATTTGCGAGAGGAACCCACCCTGACTCCAAGCCATCGATACGCGTACACCAGACCCAGCCGTTGAGAGCTCTTGTACCGTGAACGAAATCACCTTCCTTCACATTGAGCTCTTTCGCCGTATAGGCTTCACGCGCACGAGCACGATTGTTACTGCTGATCTCGATAATCTGCGCCGGCACCCAACCAGCTTTTTGTCCTGGCGTTTCACAAAGCCACCAGTTGTCCCAATCCTCCGGACCTTCGTATTTCTTGCCTACAGCAAGTGCAGCACCTTTAGCGAAGGTGATGGGGTCAGGATACTCACTAGCGTGATCTTTTAAGACCAAATATCGCGTGGCTTCCATTCTACGTCCTGCGGCCTATGCGGAGACTTCTTGCAAGTATCCGCCGAAGGGACCATTTGGGAGCAAATGGGGTACGTCCCTACTTCTTCCACAGTCATAGTCTCAGCGCTTTCTTTAAAAAGCCTCAAACTAAGCCAGCTTGCCCAGCCAATCTGCGTTTCAGCCATGCCCATGCGGACCAGCGCCGCCCGGTCTTGAAGGCAATGATCAAGCTCAAGGCGTTGTAGGCCACAAAGCACCCAACAACCACATTCAACCAGTGCCGCTCTACCAGGCCCACCACCATCAAAAAGCTCCCCAGAACAACGATCATGATTTGGGTAGTGATGGCGCACCTCCAGACGGCTTGAATCAACCTTTACCATACGCCGGCCCAGTCAATAAGCAAAGATCTGCTGCCGACCAAGCACCCACCCAGCGGCCTTGTGTAACTTAGCGAAGAAACTGGCCCGTGTTCAAAAATTGATGCGCCGATCGCAACACGGCGGCACTTTTCGTCATCAAGGGGTGGCTGACCGGTAAGAGCAGAAAGTCGCTCATACCCTCAATGCGTGAGCAAATGGGGTACGTCCCCAGTTTCTCTTTAATCCCTTCGGCTTGCATCGCCTGACTACCTCTAAACATTCCACCTATCGCTCAAATACAAGCCGCAGCGGATAGGTCATCGCACAAGGCTGGCCCGCGCAAAGACCAGGCTTGAAGGGAGTCGATACAAGGATGCGGGAGACGGCCTGAGCCATATCCTGGCTGGGTGTTTTGTAGAAGGACACCGACTGCACTACCCCTGCGGCGTCGACATTTGCCACAGCCACCAGCTCCCCAGCGACAGGAATCACCCGCATAGCCTTCTCGAGTTCTGTGGTGATCGCCCCCATGCCCTCTTTGGGAAAGGGCGGCTCTGCATCAGCCGGCAGGTCGGAGTACAACGCCCGAACCAAGGCCTGTTGCTCGGCCGAAAGCTGGGCATAGGACTTGTCCATGGGGATATCCGACAAGAACCTGGCTCGACGGATGTGACTACCCGTCTGCGGAGCATCCGCCTTTTGGACGAAAGCGCCAGGCGGTGGAGCCGCACAGGCAACCAGCACCAGAACGCACATACTGCAGATCACTTTGTTCATCGCTTTAGCCTAGCTCAGACCTGATCTCAGCGAGCAAATAGGGTACGTCCCCATGTTCTTCCAAAGAAGCAGGCAGTGTGTATACTTTGATTCCTTCATACACATTTTCCACGCCATGCGGACGAACATTGAAATTGACGATAACTTAATGTCGGACGCCCTGGCCATGACTGGCGTTCGCACCAAGAAAGAGGCCGTCGAACTTGGGCTCAAAACACTGATCAGACTGAAGAAACAAGAGCGCATCAAGCAGTTCAAAGGCAAACTCCGTTGGGAAGGCGACCTTGAAGAGATGAGATCTGATTCGTGATCTTGGTCGATTCCAGCGTTTGGATCGATTTCTTCAACGGCGCAGATACCGCTGAAACGCAGTTTCTCTCCGAAAGCCTGGGCTTAAGGCCCGTTGCCATGGGTGATCTGATGCTGGCAGAAGTGCTCCAAGGCTTTCGTAAAGACAAGGACTTCAGCACAGCCCTGGAACTCTTCGAGACGGTGACCACCCTTGACCTGGCTGGCAGAGCCGTGGCGATACAAAGCGCGAAGAATTTTCGCAAGCTACGCGCCAAGGGATTCACGGTGCGTAAAACGATCGACTGCGTCATTGCCACGTACTGCATTGAGCACCAATTGCCACTACTGCAGGCCGACCGGGACTTTGAACCCTTCCACGAGCACCTGGGGCTGCAACGGGCATTCCAAAGCACCTAACAGCCGAACTCTGCGGCACTTGTAGCAAATAGGGTACGTCCTCCTTTTTCTAAACGGCTGCATACCTAAGCGGCCGACAACTTTTCAACACGCAGCTCGGAGCGATGTTGCTCCGCCTGCCAAAGGTCCTATTGCGTCTGCTGATTGAGCCAGCTTTATGCCGATGTGTCGAAGGCAATAGAAAGCCGGATGGCCATTTCCGGGCTAATGCCAGCACGGCTATTGATGAGTGTGGAATGTGTCTTGCGACTGACCCCTAAAGCCTTGGCAGCATCGGTAACCGTGACCCCTAGAGGCTCGAGGCACAGTTCTTTAAGCACTTCGCCGGGATGGGGAGGATTGTGCATCAACATGATTCAACCTCAGTGATGGTCCTCGTAGTTCACGACCTCAGCATGCTCGCCTACGAATCGAAAAGTGACCCGCCAGTTACCGCTGACCTTTACCGACCAAATGCCTTCACGGTTACCGACGAGCGGGTGAAGAGGCAAACCTGGGAGGTTCATGTCTTCGGGGCTCGTGGAAGCATTAAGCCGACCTAAGATGAGACGAAGCCTCGGAGCATGCGTGGCTTGGATACCAGACTTACTTCCTTTGTGGAAAAACTTCTCCAAGCCTCTGTGTACAAGGAGTCAAATGCGAGGCGACCGGGTCACAGCTTAGATCTCGAAGTCCAAGTTTGTTGGGGAAGCTACAAGCTCTTGAGCTCCTCTTAGCCTTGGGCTTGCCGTGACAGGAACATCGTCTCCCACCACACTGAGGTTCACATCGTCTATCCAGACCTTGCCAGCACCGTCCAGCAACACGCCAAAGGCTATCGCTGAGGCATTTGCCGGAACATCAAGAACAACCTTGAACTTGTTCCATCCTATTGTCCCGGTGATCGGTCGATCGTTCATGTTGTCTAGAACGACTATATGGCTGGGCCCATCTACCCGCATCCATAGCCCAGCATGCTCTAGGACCTCACTGGTTTTTATGAATGCCGAAAGCTGCAGCCGCTTTCCCCGGTAAGGGTCGGCCAATATGGACTGCATCAGAGTCCCAAAGCCTTCTGTTTTATTGGGTGCCTCAAGTCTGGCACTCTGCATGCCCGCTTTTTTGAGCTCGCCGTCTAATTGGACGGTATAGCTTGCTGGGTTACTGCCGGCCAACGACCAGCCCTTTGGCAGAGGCGTTTCCGCATGTGCATTTCCAAGCCCCAAAGCGATACCAAACGCACATACTCCAAGAAATCTACGCATGACTTGTCTCCTTAATTGAATGAGCCATCACAACAACTAGTGAGCGACAGACTCATGGTTGTTGAGCTGTGCGAGTTCCGAAAAACGCAGCGAACACGCCTAGCCCTATTAGCGAAATACCAGCCGCACGCGATACTAGCTTGCCACTATTCCTGCGCCTGCTAAGCCACGAAAATACTCGCGACGCAAAAAGAACGTAGACCCCATCCGTCAGCAATGCGATACCCACAAATAGCGCCCCGAGCGCGACGAGTGCGCCAAATGGTGGGTTTGGCACTGCGAACTGAGGAAGAAAAGCGGCGAAAAAAAGCGCGGTTTTAGGATTGAGCAACGCGACGCAAAAACCGTCCAGGAACACTCTTTGTGCCTTAACTTTGGGCGCGCTTGGGCCGCTGTCTACGCGTCGATCTGCAAGAAGCGCCTTTGCGCCCAGATAGATCAAATAGCCAGCCCCAGCGTACTTTAATGCCAAGAAAGCCGTAGAGGACACGAGTAGTACAGCAGCTAACCCAGCCGCCGCAGCAACAGTGTTGGCAAAGTTGCCTGCAGCCACTCCAAGTACTGAAGCGAAGCCCGCGACACGACCCTGAGCAAGAGTTCGCGTGACGATATAAACAACACCGGGGCCAGGAGTGACCGCCAGCACCAAGGCTGAAACTACAAAAACAATGGCTGATTCTTGGGAAGAAAATATTGAAACCATCTGCGCTCCTCTGCGCCCAATACCTAAGCTCCGCTAGTTTTGAGGTGACGAAGGTTGTTGCGGCAGCAAAAATGGGGGCGAATCAAACCATAGCTGTAGCGCCTAGTTGGGCGCCAGATCTCGTTGGGCTTCGCCGTCAAACCTTGGAGGGCACGACCGAGCCTCAAAGCCCACAACACCTTCCGTTCGACTGCCTGCCTGTGGCACGCCTCTAAGCATCCCGTTTTTTTCGAGCCCTGCGAATGTACTGACAGCATAATCCGAATCACGTTCGTATTGATCATTGAACGACACAAAAGCCCCAATAGGAATCGGCAGCCCAAATATGTTTTTCCCAGTCATTCCGCAAACACTAATCTCGCCGACATAGGTTAACTGCCCTGGCGTCACCGAAAAAGGAACAGAAAACTCCCTCCTAGGACTCCACGACTTATAACCGCCTCCTACAAGAGTCCCAAAACCGTAGGTGAAAAACTCCCACTCTCCTGCTTCGAGCTCAAAGTAGAATGGAACGCCGTCGACGACTGGGTCGGAATATACGTTAGGCCAAGCGCCGTCAAAGTCCGAAGGCTTTACAGAAACTATCCGAACTTCGTCTTTTTCATCCTTTTTCCTTAGACGAATCGCGTTTGCAGAATAGCTTCTACCCCCTCTGATTGAGACCATGCTTCCGTAAATTGCCCCATTACCTGGCGCAAGCTCCCGAACATCGACAGAGTCGGGGATCTCTTTGTAATTCGCAGCGCAACCCGTTAGAACAAGCAATACAACTAGGACGACTGGCACAAGAGGATTCCTCCAGGGTTCGCATGACTATAATAAAAATCGGCCCAGTGCATACAATCGAAGTGAGGTTGATTCATTTCAACCTCCGCCTAGGGCTTATGCCTCGGTTGCTTGGCGCTCAGGCACCGAGATAACCAAGACCAAAGCAAGCAAGCCCTGCCCAGGTGAACGCGGTACATGCGGTTGACATCGAAGACTCGTCGATAAAGAACTTGCTGATCGGCCAAAACAAGAGTTGGGGCGCACAGGCAAATGAAAAAACGATAAACGCCATTCCTAGTTGATGAAGCCCTGACTTCCAGTCACCAGTCGCGAATAGTGCGTATAGACCGACCGCAAGAACGACGAGCCCTACCAGGATTAAAACCAAAGAGGCCAACTGGAACTTACTCATAATCCATCTCCTCTAGCCTAAGGCTAGACTTCACGCGCGCTTGCGAACCGCCGAGGAGGCACAGCCAAACGCAGCCTGCTGGCAAGTGGCTGACTACAGTGCATTGTTGGGCGACCGCAGAGCTGGCGAGTATCACTAGCGGTTGCCACAGAACTCGTACACCCGAAAGTTAACTCTCTGCGTGTTTCCGGTCACCGAGACGACTGCCTCGATGGAGTCAAATGGTGCTTGTGGGGTGAAGCTGTAGAAACGATCTGCTCCTGCGCCTTCGACGTTCCCAGCAACTGCAACATTGTCCAATCCACCAGAGCTGGCGACGACGGCTCCATCGCGAGTCGCGGATAACTGGACTCCAATGGTGTTGTAGCTGCCTTCGGGAAAACGCATCAGTACCCCAGCGCTACTTCCGGTCTCGAAGGACCCCGAGGGCGCTTCAACTGTGATCCGGATTTGCCCCCCAGTGTTGAGGCCGAAGTCTGTGAAGGTCGCAGAGTTACCGTCAATGGCCGGAGAAAAATCGTCATTATCGTCTAGAGGGTCCACACCCGAACACGAGGTGCAGCCCCACGAAGACTGGCCGCCAACGAAGCCCGATTCGCAGTACCCAGCGCCGGCGGTGTCGCTTCCTCCACCACCGCAGGCAGGAAGAACTCCAATCAAGCAGAGTGCAGCGCAGCGGGCAAGCGACATGATTACTCTCCAGTAGCAGGCATCTCAACCATGTAACGCATTCCCAGCGGGGATGCGGACATGGCTTTCGCCCCACACCCTAGCTCCGCGCCACTTGGGAGGGGGCGCGGATTAGCTTAACCAAACGCAGCCTGCTTCAAATTGTCCGGCGTATTGTTAAGCCTGGCTCGCATAGCGGATGATCGCCTTTTGTACTGGAAGTAGCCACTGCTTCTGGCTGTAACCCAAGAACCGCTGGTATCGCAGAGGATCGAAGTTGAGCTCTCGACCAATGGAATATGGCGGAGTGGGTAGGAGTGCGGGAAAACCCATGGCAGCAAGATGATCCTCCGTCAGTGAAGTCGGCACTCCGGAATCATTCGGCCAGGAGTCAGTGATGACTACGTCCACAGGACCTGTAGGTTGCGTGTCAAAGCGGATGACCGAATCCACCTCGTGGTAGCGCTCATCACACACCTGAATGACCTGAGCCCCCATCACCGTTGCCAACTCGTGCCAGGAGCGAAACACATTAGTGGTTGGTCCCCACAAACAAATAGTGGCACTGCTGATCGGCTTCACTGATTTGTGGATGAAGTAGGCATCCGTGAGCACTTCACATGGGTGCCCCACGCCAGACATGGCGTTAATAACGTGGCGTGAACTCGCCTGAGCAAAGGCTAAGAGCCGACTGTGGTCTGACTCACGAATAACATAGTGGGAGTAGAAGGGGTCGAGATAACCGGCCAGATCCTCAACGCGTTCCTCAGTCTTGAGAAAATTCGGCAACTCTGTGAACTGAAGACCGAGATCGCGAAACGCCTGAATAAAGGTCGTCCGTGTGCGGATACCGTTTCCCTCGAATGACCAGCCTACTGTTCCCGCAAGTGGCTGGTCAGGCGCAGACGACAGCGACCATATGGTCTCAATGTCTGCAGCGACAAGATCAGAGATGGAGATAATGTTGGTCATCCCGAGGGCTTTCCCCCTAGCTCAGTGGCACTTGCGAGCGGGCAATGATTCGCGTGGTCAAAGGCAGCCTGCTCGCAAGTGACCGGCTGGAGCGCCTCGTTAGGCGACCGCGGTATACCGTTGATAAATAGGTTGTTTCGCGTCAAAAGCCCAAAAACAGCATATCCAACGCCGCCGATATTTCGTGCTGCTGTTCGGCAAGATTACCGACACCAACGCGCAGTTCACTTTCCGGCACGGCAGCCAAGAACTGTGTTGCCATCATTAGTACCTGGCCCTTGACCTCAAACAATGGGTTCAGCCGCTGGGCTGGAGAAGGAGCGGCAGATTTTGGCAGCAACGGCACAACGACTCTGGTGTTTAAGCCGCTGAGTAGCTCAGACTGAACATCTAGCAGATAGCCCGCACCACCTTCATTTTGGAAGATATCGAAACGCGCCATCAGAACTGACGGTGCTGAGCCAACGGCAGGCCGTGTGCTTCAACGTAAGCGTTTGAACTGGCCAATGCCGTAGCATTCTCTTTCAGCCACTTCTGCCTCTTGTGTAGTCTCACAGCCTCGGCGATACCCGCCTCGGCAGATCGAGACACGTTGATTCCCAGGGATTTTGCTTCTCGCAGCAAGGCGCTATCGAGGGACAGATTCGTAGGCTTACGAACAGATTTAGTAGCTTCGGCAGCCTGCATGGCAAGACCTCTCACGGTGAGACTGACTTAACTATATGCGCATATTATCTGCGCATCAATGCTGCAGGATGTTTGGGTATGTAACCGCGCTTGGCCTCCCCCTTCGCTCAGTCGCCTAACGCCCTAGCTCAGCGGCACTTGCGAGCGGGCGAGGATTGGCGCAGCCAAACG